>CAXHBZ010000093.1:0-4759 GCA_964015215.1 uncultured Candidatus Poseidoniales archaeon
TACACCCGTTATGTCGTCGGCAGCGTCAGATGTGTATAAGAGACAGGGGTTGCCATTGGTCAATATTGTAAGTCTATTGATTATTGTAGAGGAGTCTATCATGTACCCCCGAAATCCGACCGCAGAGTTGTTCTCAATCAGCCCGACATCAATATGTACTCCGCTTGTGTTTATATCGAATGCGGCTACAGATAGTCCAGATGTTTTTGCACCCGGGCCCCCTGTCCCCCGTATTGTGATATCGTTGAAAATTGCGTTCAGGGGGAGGTTCGAGTACTGACTGTGATTGTACTGTTCAACCATTACGCCCCTATACATCGAGTTTTCCACCACAACGCTCTCGAATGTAGGTCGAGTCGTCCATCCATCTGTAATGTGTCTAACGAAAATACCATTATCGGATCTGCTAACTGTCGAGTCTTCGATTAGTGGGATTGAGTCCTCGACCCATATTCCCGCGCCGATTGCCATTGTTGACCCACTAATGTTTGATATGGCAAGATCTGACAGTAGTCCCCCAGAATTTCCCCAATAGTTGACGCCCCTTGTAATCAATCCATCTATCTGAGCACCCCTGACTATCGGTGTAGAGTAGGCTCCGATGGATAGGCCTATGCCGTATCTCCATGTTGTCGAGAAACCATGGACATCCTGTCCCCCTCCTGAAACAATTAGGTCAGTAATCAATGGTGATGCTCCACCATAAAGATCCACAGCAACGTTGTCTGCATTGATGACTGTGAGATTGGAAATTACTGGATCGCTACCGTAAATCGTTACGCCGTATTTAGAATCATCCACTGACAAGTTATCGACTTTGGACCCAAGGCCATCGCTTGAGTAGTTGAATACGATGCCCTCATGATTACCGGAAATGGAGCTCATAACTACTGGTGATGATGCAGTACCTGAGATGATGATTCTGCCATCCACATCAATCGAGTAGCCAGATCCTACACTGATTGTTGTCCCCGGTGCGATTGAGAGGACCTCTCCCGAATCTACTAAGTATCCGTCCGGCAATATCACGTTTCCAGACCACACAGTGGTCGTTCGGGATTCTGAGGATGAAACGAGATGGGAGCTTGAGACCAAGATAAGCAATGAGACCATAGCGAATGCTATTCTCGGCCTGTGACCTGGGACACGCACATACTCTGGGTCGAATCATTCCATGTTATCCCTTCGTACCATTGAGCTGGAGTTTAAGACATAGGAGAGGTCATAAGCAGGGAGTATTCGGGAGAGTTGGGGTTGTTGTGAATACTGCATTCGTCTTGATAAAAACCGCTCCTCAAAAGGAATTAGACGTGTATCTGATGCTTTTGAACCTCGAAGCTGTGACCGAGACTCATGTTTCTTACGGAGAGTACGATTTGGTAGCTCGCATAGATTTCGAAGATGAGCAAGAGATGGCTAGGACATTGATAGGGCAAATGAGGTCAATAGAGGGAGTAGTCAGGACTGAGACTCTGATTGCGGTCGAGGTGTGATTATGGCAGTTGGATTCGTTCTTATTACCACCGAGCCCGGGGCCGAAGTCTCGGTGAGAGAAGCTGTCTCCGAAATAGAACACGTCGCGGGTCAATGGATTGTCTTCGGTATGCACGATCTTTTCGTAAAAGTCGAGGCAGAGGATGAGGAAGAGTTGACCAAATGCGTCGTACAGGACATAAGGTCGATAGAGGGTATCGCTGAAACTAGGACATTGATTGGTGCTGAGATATGAATCGCGTGTTCTTTGACCTCGAGACAAGGAGGAAGATGGCATCATTGGCTTTCTTCCTGATGATGCTTCTTCCGACCATAGCCACTGCTGGTTCAACCTCCGAAAATGGGGATGCGTCTGTGGATGGGAAATGGTGGATGGACACAAGCATGGACATGGACGAGGATTTCATCCATGATGCCATTTGGATCGCCGCCCAGAACAATCATCATGATTACCTCGATGATGAAGGAAGAATCTCGGTAATTGTTGACTTCGACCATCCCCCGACAGAAGATGATGTTGAGATGTTGACCGAAGAGGTCGACTTCAGATTACAGTTCCGGTATTGGTTGATCGACTCAGTGGCAGGAAATGTGGAGTTGGATAGGATTCGCGACCTGGTCAAGCTGCCAGGAGTTGTCTTCGTCGAGCTAGATGGTATGCTCGGGATACAGATGGAGGATGTAGTCCCGGCCCACGGTGTTGATCTGGTCTGGCAGGACACTGGCTATACTGGTGAAGGGGTAACAATGGCAATAATCGATACTGGAATCGACGGAAACCACACTGCTCTGGATGACTTAGATGACGATAATACGACAAATGACCCTAAAATCGTCGCATTCTATGATGCTATCAACAATCCAGGAGCAACTAATGGAACGGAGATATTCCCCTATGACGACAATGGTCATGGCACTCACTGTGCGGGCATCACCGCTGGGACGGGGGCTCCCGATTACCGACACATCGGTGTCGCCCCGCATGCAAATTTAGTTGGGGTCAAAGTACTCGACGGAGGTGGCAGTGGATCCTTCGCTGCTGTAATGGCTGGAATGGAATGGACGGTCGAAAAGAGGCATGAATTCAACATCAGAGCGGCTAGTATGAGTCTTGGTGCTCTTACCGGAGCAATCGAATGGACTTCCTCTGAGGAAGAGTCTGTTAACAGAATGGCAAACGAAATGATGAGGGCCGGAGTTACTCTATTCATTGCAGCTGGAAACAGCGGTGGAACCGCAACAATAGGCACGCCTGGGAGCGCTGAGGATGTCATCACTGTGGGTTCACTCGACAAGAACACCGCTATCGCGGTGTATTCTAGCCAGGGCCCGACAGAAGAGGGGCGTGTCAAACCGAACGTTGCATTTGTTGGCAGTAGCGTAAATGCCCCTGACGCCAATACAGGAGATGGATATGTCGCTCTCTCCGGAACCAGCATGGCGACTCCTGGAGCAGCCGGGGTTGCGGTTCTGATGTATCAAGCCAATCCCGATCTAAGTCCATTCGACATTAGGAACATAATGCAGGAGACCTCTACATATCGAGAATGCCATTATATGTTCGCAAACGAGCCCTGTGCTGAGGATGCGATTCCGAAAAATCGTCAGAATAATGTCTACGGTCATGGACACGTCAATGCTCAACCAGCAGTCGAAGAAGCCGCGAATTACAATTACGAATTGAGTCTAACTCTGAATGTTACTCTAGCGAGTGATTATGGGCTGGACAATAGGGTATGGATTAGTCCGGGAGATTCTGTTTCGTACAATCTAGAAGGTGGAATCCAGAGAGTCCAATGGAGAACTTGGGATATGCGGGACAACTGGATGGATCTGCCAGAGTTTACCCCCGGAGAGGCGGGTTTTGAAGTCTCACACAGTCTTCTGGTTGACAGGCTTCAGTACCTACCCAACAACACAATTGAAGGGTCCCAGGTGATTCTAGTAAGAGCCATCTCAGGGGCGGAGTCCTCTACAAACCTGGCCACTGCAATCTACATAGTAGGCGAGGAGAAAGAACAGGAATCCGATGAGGCAGGCTCAATGGGAATCTTGATCTTTGGAGCACTGTCATTCTTGGTGATTGTTCTCTCAATAGCCTTGGTTGTAGCAGGTGTACAATGGGCCAGACTGGAAGGGTTGATTAATCGTGAAAGCTACTTCGATGATGAGATTGAAGAGGTAGTCGGAGATATCGTTACCGAAGATGGCTTTGAACAGGCGGACTAGTTTCCCTTGGATAGCATAGCGACTAACTCGTTGGCGGCATTCCTGCATTCGGCTGCTCTGAATCTGCTTATGGCCTCTGTCCAGTGGGAAATTCTGTCTGATTTCTCCAAAACACCTCTCCAATACCACCTATGTGCAGATAGTCTCCTGTAGGAAGGAATGTCTTCCCTCAGGTTGTAAGTACATGACTCTCTGTGGGCTTCAATGAGCCAATCCGGAATTTCCTTCCCTACTGCCTCAAGTGTCGCATGGATGACTCTGATCCTGCTGGGGACATCATCGATTCTTGACACTAAATCTTTAGCAGTTGAAATTGCTCCTTCGGACAACCTACCTCCCACAGTTTGCAAAATTGCGGCCTTCAAATCCAGTATGTCTAGGATAATATCATCGCCAGACACTTTAGATTCAATCGCTGCTCTGGATTTTGACGCCTCTGCTAAGTCGGTGTTATTCAGAGCGATTCCGTATTTCACCAACTCCAAAGAGAGAGTTGCAGATTCCCTCTCATCAAATGGGATTTCATCTAACCTAACTCTGGAAATCAGACCGAGTATGCTCTCGGACTCGGATTTACTAATTCTTCCTGGAATCCTATCGTCGAATCTTCTGATTATTGACGCTATCTCTATCCTCGCACGCTGGCTTGGACCAGACAGAGCCACGGCCTCCTCTTCCAGCCTCTGAGCATCGGATAACTTGCCCTCCATCCTAGCTAGTCTTGATTGGAATATTTTCTTTGAGGGGCTATCGTTCATTTTTAGGATGTGAATCCCGGCAATTTTCGTCTCACCTCTGTCCATTGCAAGTGAAATTGCGTTACGTCTTAGATTCTGATTATCTCTGAAATTCAATGCGTTCTCCAACACAACTGCCGCTATCGAGCTGTCATAAATTGAGATCTGGCTGATGTTTTCCTCTATCCATTCCATATCGTCATCCTGTCCTGACATGGATCTGTGATATGCCTCGATCTTCCTGGCCCTATCACCTTCTTTGCTGGACCACTTCCCCGCTTCGATGCGATGCATAGAGT
>CAXHBZ010000094.1:0-4725 GCA_964015215.1 uncultured Candidatus Poseidoniales archaeon
GGCCAGGGTCAAGGCCAAGGTCAGGGCCAGGGTCAGGGCCAACAAGGTCAGGGCCAGGATCAGGGTTCACAATCCGGCCAGGACGGCCAGCAGGGCCAGAACGACGAACAAGGTCAGCAAGGCCAACAGCAGGATAACGGACAAGGGCAACAACAGCAGGGTGGCGAACAGAGTGGCCAACAAGGTGACCAAGAGAGCCAAGACCAGAATGGTAACAACCAGAATGGTCAGAACCAACAGCAGCAGGGTCAGACCCAAGGCGATAGCCAAGGACAACAGACCCAGCAGTCCGACCAGCAGCAAAATCAGCAGCTCGACAATCAGAACCAAAATGGAGAGAACGACAACGATGGCGATGGAATTCCTGATGACTTGGATAACGACGATGACAATGATGGCATCCCAGATTCCCAAGACTCAAGTCCGGAAGACCACGACAACGACGGTATCGACGATGCGGACGATGATGACGATGATGGTGACGGAATTGACGACCAAGACGAAGTCGATGACGGGAACCCCAACACAGACATCTACGACCACGACAACGACGGCATCCCAGACAACCTGGATTTCGACATTGACAATGACGGTATCGACAATTGGAACGACATTGGACCTAACGGCGAGGACTACTCGCGCGATCATGACAATGACGGGCTAAATGACGGTGTCGACACTGATGATGACAACGATGACATCCTAGATGTTGACGAAGCCGATGGTGTCGTTGGTGTATGGAGGTACGATCATGACAATGACGGACTTACAGACAGCTTCGACAACGACGACGATAACGACGGTCTATCAGATTGGTTTGAGCAGAACGACGGCTGGGACATGACTGGTCAATTCGACCACGACAACGACGGCATCCCCGATCATCTAGATGATGACGATGATGGTGACGGAATCCCTGACGATTTAGAGAACAGCGATTTAATTTAGAGCTGTAATCCTCGTTCGGCCCGCTAGCTAAATGCCAGTGGAGACAGGGCACTTCTGGGGCGTTACAGTCCCAGGAGTGTCCGCACACTTCAGAAGTCAAACAATGTGGGTCGGCTCTTTGATCTCAATTTACCCACTGAGCTTAGCCTGTCAAAGGCTCTTTTCATACGAGAATCACTGAATCCTTTCTCAATTTGCAGGAATTGCACCAAATCCTCTTCTACAGCCTGTCTAGATTGTGGTATCGGATCTTTAGCTACTGGATGACTATGGAACAGTGATCTGATTTCTTCTAAATTATCGGGAAGTTCGAATCCCTTGAAGCGAGAAACTGCCTCCATGGTACCATGCTCCTTGATCAGCTTTAGTCCTGTTTTGGGCCCTATTCCCTTGATTCCTGGATGAAAGTCGGTTCCTATCATAATTCCCAAGTCGACTAATTGACTGTAAGATATCTGTAGTTCTTCAAGCATTATTTCCAGTGATATCATCTCAGCCTGCATCATTCTACCAAATTTCCTAGTGCCATGTGCAGTGAGATTCCTGATCATCACTGGTGAGCCGTAGAGCAGGGTGTCCCAATCTTGACTGGCAACAGCGCCTACCTCTCCTCTCCTGCACATCACGGCTCCGGCTCCCTCTGCCTCCATTGGCGCTTCAATCCAAACTAATCCCAAACAATCGAAGAGTCGTTTTGTTTCGGAAACCATCTCTGGGGTGAACTCTGCGGTCTGTGGGCCTAATTTCTTGGCCTTGGAGAGATCCCCCGCACTGATTGCTTCCTCCCACTTTTCCTTGGCCTCAGTTTTTCTTGACTTTCTCTCATCCAATGTAGCGCGTTTCAGATCATGTGGCATTCCATCAAAGACGAATACAGGGTCTATTCCTTCCGAAACTAAAATCGAAGCCCTGTCCAGAAATCCCATTAGATGAGAAACCGGTTTACCGTCATATGATAATGGCTTACCATCAGCGCCTGTCATTGAAGTGATGAATTGGTATGCATTCAGGAATACGTCAACAGCAACCCTCTGTCCCGATAAGTCACTGATCTCAATAGGCGTGGCAGGAGCAAGATCTTTCAAATTACACCCCATATCTTGCCCTCCTGATACCTCCGGTAATGTCAAGGCATTTAGGGTTGAAGTTTCGGTAAGTGGATGGAGGGGGAGGATGGGGCACTTCGCACTACTCGGCGTGGGATGGCATTCCTGGCTCTTCAGAGAAGAGATGAGGGCTATCCTGGGAGAGGCAGAAGTTCTTCACCCTCGGATAGTTTCGTGTAAAATTGAGGAACGGACACTAGGGAGATTATCTGGGTCAGCCCTTCTAGACGAGGTTCTAGTCCTCGGAGGGAGTTATGAGTTGGATGGCTCATCCGCCGATTATGGGAGGATTTTCTCCGAAATTGGTGATTGGGCCATTAATTCAATGGGAACAGGGAGCTTTGCGGTCAGGACTAGGAAGATTGGAGAGCTTCCAATTTCACTGAGTAGCAGAGCCTTCGAAAGATCCATTGGTAGGCATATCTCCAAGGAAGGCAGAATTGTTGACCTTGAATCGCCTGAGAACGAGATTGTGGTAATCATAGCTGGTTCTAATGACATAGATTCCCATCCAGAACCGTATGCCTTCACGGGAACTACAATCGTGTGGGGAATCAAGGAAGTGGATTGGGAAAAGGAGGACTTCTCAGGCAGGTCGCCTACGGATAGGCCGTACTTTAAGCCGGTCTCTCTTGATCCGAGGCAAGCTAGGCTTCTGATATCGCTCTCCAATAAGCCAGGTAGAGATTTGAACACCATCATTGACCCGTTTTGTGGAACTGGTGGGATTGCCATAGAAGGGTGCTTGCAAGATATCGAGGTTTTGGCGAGTGATCTTGATTCCAGAATGGTGGAAGGTAGCATATCAAATCTGAAATGGTTAGGCAGAGAAGGCACTGTTGTGAAACATGATGCGTCAGATATCTTCGGACTCTGGGGCGAGCGCAAGGGTTGTTCGTTCGTGTTCGATCCTCCTTACGGACGCAGCTCATGGAGGTCGGATGACTCGATTGAAGTTTTTTTAAGCGTCCTGAAGGAGGCAAAGAAGATAGATTCCAAAGGAGTTGTTTCTACGATGCTACCTGCCGGACCAGAGGCCTTGACGACAGTTAGCTTGGGGGATGCTGTCGTTATGGGTAAGCCATGGTCTGAATTGGTGTCCGACATAGAGAGTGTTGGGTGGATTGTTCACCTGTTGTGTCCTGTGAGAGTTCACAGAAGTCTTGTGAGAGTTATCGCAGTCTTCTATCCGTCGGATTGAAAATAGAAGAGCTGTCGTGAGTAACTGGGCGATTGGTGTAGTCTGGATATCATCGGGCGCTTCGGACGCTTGGACACGGGTTCGAATCCTGTATCGCCCACCACCATCCTACTGATTAGAGGCCCTTTTCCATTTCGTTATGGTATCTACACCGGATTCAAACTCTTCAAATTTAACGAGGCCGGATTCAACGAGAGCATTCTCATCAAATGGAAGCCTTCCACCTTTGAGTTCCGATGGAGACTTACATATCTGAGCGAAGTCTACTAAACCCTCATTCAGGAATCTAGACCAGGTATCGGACCCGCCCTCGACCAGCAGTGACTGGATGCCCCTGTCCCCTAGCATATCCAATATTCTGGAAACCGGTATCTCTCCGTTCTCTGCAAGTAAGATTCTCTCAACATGTGATGGGTCGGTTCCGCTATCTGGCTCTACGGCGTGAACCAGCAGGGTGGAGGCCTCTCCATCTGACATAACCCTGCAGTTTTCCGGGATTCGGCAATTCGGGTCTATTATTACTCGTAAGGGCTGTTCCCTGGGTCCGATATCCGGCCCTCTGACAGTTAGGGATGGGTCGTCTCTTATTACTGTGTTAATCCCGACTAGGATAGCCATAGAGTCGGCCCTCAAATCATGTGCGAGATTCAGAGATTCCTCGGAGGTGAACCTGAAAGACTCTGTATTAGACTCGCAGTCTGTATTTCCATTGCGATCAATAGCAGCCTTCAACAGCACCAGTGGCCTTCTGGTGTCACACCAGTGCATGAATGGCCCCATTTGTTCCCTGCATTGTTCTTCTAGTGTACCAGTACTTACAGATACCCCGTTTTCAATCAGTGAATCGGCACCATCTCCGCGAACGGTTGGATTGGGATCTAGCGCCCCAATCACTACTCTTTCTATTCCGGCCCATAACAGTGCCTCGGTACAAGGAGGAGTCCTTCCAAAATGATTGCATGGCTCGAGTGTCACATATGCGGTGCTTCCCTGGGTCTCTACGCCCCTAGACTCGGCATCTGCAATTGCCATCTGTTCTGCATGAAGTCCACCTATGTGGTCGTGCCACCCCTCTGCTATTACCTCTCCATCTCTTACAAGAACACACCCTACTCTGGGATTTGGCATCACCCTGTATCCTCCCCTAGACCCGAGTTCTAGAGCGAGCCTCATAAATTGGTCATCAGAGTCCATCGTTAACCCAACGGGTCATTACCTTCGATATCATATCTTGCTTCGGCAGTATTGAAGTCCGATGGTGTTGCTGGGCAACCGTGACACGGGTAGCCTGCATAGTCAACCCCAACGCCAGGGATGGAAAATTAGGTAGCGATTTCCATAAAGTGGAAGATGCCCTCAGAGCTTCTGATATCGAGTTTGACATCTTCATGACCGAAGGGAGGGGTCATGCCATAGAGATATCAACCTGTCTCTTATACACATCTCCGAGCCCACGAGACGCTACAACAT
>CAXHBZ010000095.1:0-4649 GCA_964015215.1 uncultured Candidatus Poseidoniales archaeon
AGACAGGTGTGAGCAGGGTCTGCTCCACAAAATGCGTCCTTAACGAAGAGATTTTCTACATCATTGAGATGTTTCCTAGTCTTGTCTAGGAGGCGCTCAAATTTATCCACTGAAATAGGCCTGTTGACCTGCCCCCACCAGACTTCATCGGCAAGACCTTTTTCCTTTACAATAAATCTATCATTTGGGGACCTTCCTGTTCTCTCGCCTGTAGTAGCCAGTAGGACTCCATGGGACGTATACTTGGCTTCCTTCATCTTAACAGCAATTTCATGCAGTTCTTCCCACTCTAGATTCCAATGAACTTTGCCACTGACCTCTAGTCCATGCTCCGACAATGGCGTGTGTGCCATAGGGCTGGAGTCCGAAAACGCTCGGTCCCCCATGGCCACCGACTAGTACATTCAGCTTCAAGGGTTACGGATGCGGTGGAATCAGAATGGAACCAGTGTCAGAACGGATTAATTGGGGATGTCATTATCCCTCATATGCTCTACGCAGTACGATGGTGGATGAGACCTCGGAAGACGATATCATCCGAGAGAGAGCGTTTAGGATTAGTGACAAATTGGATATCGGGGACCTCGTCGATTCAAGTTTGTTCGAGGAAAAAAAAGATATGGCCGTTGCTCCAAAAGAGGAAGATGAGGCCATAGGAGAAATCTTTGACCCGTTCTCCAATTCCAAGAGAACGGGGGCGATTGAGAGAGATGGTACTGTAAGGTCTGCGCCGGAGCGTGACATAGTTACAGATGTAGCAATGGACGGTGAAAGGCGAATAAACTGGATACTCATGGGGATGATGATTCTCATTTACAGTGCCATAGGATTCCAGATTGGGTTTGTATTCGAGCCGATCGTGGCATCCCTTTCACTAATTTTTCTGGCCGGACTCGGTTTCTTTCTCGGAGAAAAATGGGCCAATGACACTAGATTGCGAGTTCTGGGAATCACCTGGGTCATAATCTCCATGAAGGTACTCTACGGGCTAGCCTTGGAATTGCAGAAGTGGGGTTTCATCGGGGTGGAAAGTCTTGGAGCTCTGTTAATCGTCATAGTTTGTCTGAATATCATGGCCTCGTATAGGTATGAGCATGATGCAATAGCGGCGCAATCAACCTTGGTTCTGCTCGCTGTTGGATCCACTGCAGGCTCTCTTTTTGGCCAAGAAGGGGTGGCCTTGATGATTCTATTCTCTACTGTGTTAGTGCACAGCCTGGCAATTCACAGGAAATCGGGAAATCTGGCCGCACTTGGAATCGTGTCCTCGAATCTATGGATAGGCATGCACGCTACGACAGGGGGATTTGAGTTAGGAGAGCTGAGAGTGATGTCATTGGACGAGCCGTTACTTCTGTTTGTGCTACTCTTTGGGATTACTGCGCTAAATGCATCTATGGCCACACGCTTTGCAAAGGAAGAAAATTGGTTCTCCAAGGGATTGAATGTACTAGGACTTGGCAGTCCAGGACTGTGGGGAGTATCTGTGTCCATGGGCTTGATGGGAGCATTGCTTGCTGTTGCCTCCAATAGAGGAGATTTTGGGTATGCTCTTGCACTAGTGACTGTGTTGACCGGGGCATTCTCGGGTTCATACTTAGTTGTAAGAGGCGTTCCATCTGCGAGGGTTCTATACCCACTTACAATTGTATCAACTGCGCTTCTAATCTTCCTTTTTTACGGTCAATCATTCTCGGCTTCCTACAATATATCCGAGTATTCTGTATTCACGATTCTGGGTGCTGTAGCGGTCGGTGTAGTAATCCTCAGGGATCAGGATAGCGTGACTGACAGGGTACTCTGGATGAGTGTTGTGGCAGTACTGAGTTTACTGGTAATCCTGGTACCCGCAGAATCAGTTAATTCGGAGGGAGACGGGGGCGCTCTGCTTCTGGGAATGTTATGTTTACTTCATGTTGGCAGCGGGGCTCTTGCAATAAAGAGGAACTCCCCCTCTCTGGCAGGAGTGACTGTCCTCCTTCCCTGGATATGGATAATCATCGAGCAATTCGTACAAGAATCTGTCAGAACCCTGCTAATCTCGAATGATCTAAATGACCCTGGGGGTATTATTGAAACGGACCCGGGGCCATTAGCAATTTACCTCCTGGTATGCTCTGTAATGATGTTCCTAGTGAATGAGAGAATGGGCAAAACGGATGCTAACTTGGCGTCAAAATTCTTGGGGATCTCTGAGATTTCAGCTTCTGTGAGAGACTCCGGAGCCTTGCAACTATGGAGTCTAGGGTTATGGCTACCAATGGTCTCAATCCTGTTTTTATCCCAATTTGGAAGCTTTACATCTCTGACCCTTCTAGTTGTAACTGGGACTCTTTGGGGGATGCATACTTTGGCCCTTTTTAGAAGAACAAGGGTTGGAAATTTGGAAATAATGATCGGAACGATTATTTTATCTGGAATGATAATCCAATGGAGACATGGAATGGGTGATTATATATCTCTATTCGTATGTTTTATTTTAGTTACAATTCTTATGATCCAGAAAGATGGCAAGGAGCTTTTCACTATATCCATGGGATCGATGGGTGTCGTCCTGCTACTGATGATTCCTGACCGAGTGGTTTCAGTTTACCTGGATGATTTTTCATCCCTCCCAGATCTGAATTCCTCAATTGTGGCTCTGTTTTGCACAGGAGCCATGCTCTCCATCTATTTGCCTAAATCTGGCTCCATGGATGAGCTACTCAAACCAGCACTATCATCCCTCTGGCTCATGTCTATTTGCACTGCTGTGACATATGTCAGGGACGATTCCACATATCTCTCAATATCTATTCTGATGTTTATGATAGCCACGGTTTGGCTTGTTGCAAAGGGTGAGCTACGCAGAGAGCTCCAAACAGTGACCAGGGTGAAAGAAAGAAGAGCTCTAGCATTGGATAAGTCTGTAGTAGAGGGAGAACAGGAAGGCTTTCCAACGTACGACGCGCTTGAGGCAGAGATGGTTGCGACTAGAAGGAAGAGTCGTGAGAAGAGTCAAACAGATAATGCAGGGGAGCTTTACACATCTGACATATCCCACAAACCAGTCATAGTCATTGCGGTCATGGTCCTAGTCTTCGTTGTTGGTATAGTCTTGGGCCTTACATCTGGTCCAAATCCTGTACTGACTCTCGGAGTTGGAGTCTTCGTTACAATCCTAATCTCTATTGCAAGATTCAGGACTAAGCAATTAGAGCTGGATTTGCCTCATGTATTAGGAATGGAAATGCCGATTGCTATAGCTATCTTCGGGCTGGTTTCAATGCACATATCCTCTCTTATGGGTCCGGGGGCCAGTAACACAGACCTGTCTGGCATGGGAGTACTCACAATACTGTTAGCGGAACTTTGCCTAATTTCTCTATATCAACAAGACAACATGCTAGACAGGATTCCCATTGCTGTTGACTGGTTTGTTTATTCAGTACTAGCAGATAGGTTTCTTGGGGTCATTTTGTACGAATCGTTGCCGTGGCCACTAAGAGTTGACCCTTTCTCAGGCGACTCCCTAGAATGGATGCTTCCCCTCCTTGGCCTAGAGATTTGCCTTATTTTCGCCATTCTAATCAATTATTGGATAGGAGAGATGAGGACGAAAAAGGGAAGAGAGTCAGAGAAGGGGTCGGCATTTGGAGTTAGAGTTCTTTCCGTGACAATGTTGTCAACGGGGGTCGCCGCGGTCTTAGCAATCCTGTTCGCGATAAATTATGGTCTGAAGAAGAAGGATCCCACAGCTGTTGGAATGGCCATTTTGGGGATGGCGTTGAGTATGGTCTCAATCGGAAGCTGGGTGGACGGTGTTTCAGGAATTACAGGAGAGGTGTACATAGCCATGGGAGTGATTTTGCTAGCGATGCTAATCAGTACCCTTCTCACTGGGGGTGACATCTGGTCTGGAATGCTCTCGACCCATGCTCACATATTCCTCATAATTGGGCCGATTGCTTCGGGATTGGCGTTCCTTATTCCAATCTTGTTAGTTTTGTTATCTACCTCGGTTTGGGTAGTAGGGATTCTACAATTAAGAAAGTCTTTCAGAGCTTTTGGGCTCCTGGACTTACTCGTTGCAATAGTTAGCTCAGTAGCCTTCTATGGGGGTATACTCTTCCAGCCTCAAATATTCCTAGTCGGGCTTACCATAATAGCGATAGAGTTGGGTATAATCTCTTGGTTGGGACTGAGGAACGAAGAGAGTCTGGCCATTAATTGATACTTCACTAATCTGTATGATAGAGAACAATCTGGGCCAACCTTGATGGCACTTGCGCTCGGCAAAACCACTGTGACGCGGTCTTGGATATCTGATACTCCTGATGAAGTCGAGCATCCCCCTGTCCCTATCGGGATAAATGAGATGACCGTTCCTCGGGCTGCTATATTGCTCTCAATTTCCACAGTGTTGGTAATTTTGATATCATCGATTTGGATAGGATACTCAGCAATTGGCTTCTTGGATAAGCTGGACGAATCCTTCGAATCCGTAGATGAGTCCATGATTGAAATGGACGGGAGATGGGCTTGGGAAGTAGACCTGCTCTTTGACACGTGTGATTCAAGAGAGGGGGATTGGACATGGCCTGAGAATCTATCAGCTCAGGATGAAGTTTTCCTTTACCCGGGAGAGTTGAGATGCGACTGGGAGCACC
>CAXHBZ010000096.1:0-4646 GCA_964015215.1 uncultured Candidatus Poseidoniales archaeon
CACCCGTTATGTCGTCGGCAGCGTCAGATGTGTATAAGAGACAGCAAAATTACACCCAGGGAGTTGGTATCGAGATATTGAGGCTCCCTCATCGAGAAGACGGTCTCTTGGATCTGGACAAGGCCTCATTGGCATCAGGGTCATGCGCAGTGTATGTCGAACAGCCCAACTCATTTGGAATCCTAGATGAGGGACTCATCAGGCTTAGGGAAATTGTCGGAGATAAAACTGCTATTATTGTTGGCGTGGATGTAACCTCTCTCGGACTGATCGAACCTCCCGGAAATTGGGGGGCTGATATTGTCGTTGGAGAGGGGCAACCATTTGGGATAGGGCCAACTGCTGGAGGACCTATCTACGGGATCTTCGCATGCACCAAGGATTTCCTCAGGCTCATGCCCGGTAGGATTGTAGGCCAAAGCATTGATACCTCTGGTAAAACTGCTTACACACTTACATTATCCACTAGGGAACAGCACATTCGAAGGCATAGGGCGACATCCAATATTTGCTCGAACGAGACCTTGATAGCCCTGATGGGAGCAATGCACATGGCTTTGCTAGGCCCTGTTGGGTTGGAACGGTTATCAACAAGGATACTAGCATCAACAAATAGGGCTATTGAAGAAATTACGTCCTTGGACGGCGTGGATTTGGCATTCCCCGAGTCTCCCGTCTTCCGAGAGTTCGCAATTAAGATTCCAGGAAAATCAAGAGACGCGCTTTCTCACATGGACAACTTAGGGGTTACGGCAGGGTTTGATTTGGGGGAGTGGTGGGATGACAAATCCTCCTGGATTCTGGTAGGATGCGACGAGAGGACGTCATTGTCTGATATTCGTGTTCTCAAGGAGGCACTCTCATCATGGACGGAGGAATCAAGATGACGGGGACTATATTTGATTTCAATGGGTCCAAAGATGCGGGCTGGTCACAACCGGAGCCAATATCAAGTGGTGCCACCAATTCAATTCCACAGTCCCTGAGGCGTAGTAAATTACCAGAATGGCCAAGAGCGAGTGAGCCAGAGCTGGTAAGACACTACACTCAACTCTCTCAGAAAAACTTCGGAATAGACACTGGCTTTTATCCACTTGGATCCTGTACCATGAAGCACAATCCAAGACTTAACGAAAAGATTGTACAGCACCCAGGAATAGATCGTATCCACCCTCTTCAGCCCGAATCACAGGTGCAAGGACTCTTAGCAATCTATTACGAGATGCAAGAAATGTTGGCAATATGCTCAGGCATGGACTCTGTAACACTTCAACCGGTCGCGGGCGCACAAGGAGAGTTCACTGCTATCAGATGCATACAGGAGTATCATAGAGACAGGGGAGAAGGCCACCGGGACAAAGTGATAGTTCCTGACTCAGCACACGGAACAAATCCCGCTTCAGCTTCAATGTGCGGATATCAGATTGTCGAGATACCAAGCGCCCATGACGGAAGGTTAGATCTCGATGCACTGAGGTCTGCCGTCGGAGATGATACCGCTGCGATGATGATTACAAACCCTAGCACATTGGGTGTGTTTGAGCCAGAGATAGCTGAAGCAACCCAGATTGTTCATGATGCAGGAGGACAAATGTACTATGATGGAGCGAACTTCAATGCTATTCTAGGAAAGACTGATCCGGGAAGAATGGGATTCGACGCAGTACACTACAACCTTCACAAAACCTTCAGTCAGCCACACGGAGGAGGGGGTCCAGGAAGTGGCCCCATAGGAGTAAAAGAACATCTCTCTAAATTCCTTCCGACACCCATTGTTGAACGTCGTGAGGCGACTGAACATGAACTTGGGGTGGGTGATGGCTACTGGTATCACTGGGTTACGCCAGAACTCACCATTGGCAAAGTCCAGCAATGGAATGGAAATGCTGGCGCTGTGGTGAGATCGTGGGCATTTTACAGGAGATACGGCCATGAGCTTGAGAGAATGAGTGAACATGCAGTTTTGAATGCGAACTATCTAAGGCACATAATGATGAACCCGGATCCAAAACTGGCTATTCACGCCATGCCAGTCGAGGGATGCCCAGCTGAAGTTGTAAAGCATGAATTCACACTGTCGATGTCCCCTCTAAAAGAGACCAATGGCGTGACTGGAAAGGATGTCGCAAAGAGACTCTTAGATTATGGTTACATGGCACCGACTTTGTATTTCCCACAGATAGTCCCCGAGTGTTTGATGTTTGAACCAACAGAGACAGAATCAAAGGAAGTTCTGGACAAATTCGCTCAAGATTTCCATAAAATATTGGCGGAGGACCCAGAAATCGTTTTGTCCTCGCCACACACAACTCCAGTCGGAAGAGTCGACGAAGTATGGGCAGCGAGAAATCTTATTTTGAGACATGAAAAGTCAGAATAACTATCCTAATACATATTCGTCAACTACCCTTCCGAATCTCATGGAGGCCCATGGGGATAGGGACTGGTTGAGGGGCGATCCCTCATGGTGGAGTCTTCCCATTGGACAAAAACCACCCAAAATTAGACCATCTGAGAGCAAATTTCCAGAGACACTAGTTACCCCGCAGGAAGACTCAAGATTTGGTTGGGAACGTCAGAGAATGAGGCCATTGGCACAGTCGATTGTTAAGCCGTTAGCTTGGTCCCCATTTTTTCTAATCGCGAGCATTTTTCCGTTGGTTTTCACAGGAGTGACTCCGGATGATCAGCTGGTTTCAAGTACCCTGTTCCTCATATCTTGGGTGCTCCTAATTTTGCCTGTGGCAAATGCGAGAAATGCTCAACCGACATCCGATTTCTCACTGTTATCCTTGCCGGTGGATTGGCTCTCCTTGTGTGTCGCGATATTTTTTTTCGCTCTTCATATTGAGTTTACTCCGTTGTTAGGATGGGTCTCATACGCAGTATTCTGGCTTGCATTTCTCAGATCTGTAAAAATGATATCAGACGTATTCTCAGTACCTCCAGCGAGGTTAATCATCCCTGTAGATAGGAATCATTGGGATTCTTCCGTTCTGAATGATGATTGGGAAATAATTGAAAAAGTTTGGAAAAGAGGGGAGATTGCGACATCAACATTAGCAAAAGGAAAGCTGACGTTACACGGAATGAGCCGTGGAAACGTGGATTTTATTTCCCTGTCATACATTTGTGAGTATGGTTTTGTACAAGACTGCCTTTTCGATAATAATCCAGAATCAGAGGGAATCATGAGACTTCTGCGTGAGTTCCCAATCACTAACTCGGACACTGAGTGGCCTAGAAACCTCATATTTTTTGATGAGGAAGAGTGAACGGCAGGCATTTGAACCTCCTTACTTCCCCAGCGCCATGGACATATGTGTCGTACTGGGTTCAAAGTCAGACTTGCCGATCGCCGAGAAATGCCGTTCCGTTTTAGAAAAGTTCGACGTGACATTTGAAATTAGAGTCGCATCTGCACACAGAGCGCCCAGGTATCTTGAGCAGATAATCAGCTCGGCTGAGGATTCTGGTTGTCAGGTTTTCATCGGCATGGCTGGAGTGGCCGCAGCGCTCCCCGGAGTTATAGCATCCATGACAAACAAACCAGTAATCGGCGTTCCAGTTGGAGGCAAGGTCCCTCTCGACTCGCTTCTTTCCATTGTCCAAATGCCCCCTGGTATGCCGGTCGCCACTGTAGGCGTCGACAGGGGGGACAATGCAGGAGCTCTCGCAGTTCAAATTCTTGCGACTTCGGATGATAATCTCTCGGAAGCCTATGCTGAGTACAGGTCATCCATGACTGCGAAAGTCATTTCAGACGATGAATCCATTCAGGGGTGAGCATTTTGGATACTCAAGTTCTGGTCAACGAGGCCATTGAAGCACTGCAATCAGAGATAGATGATACTGCAATCATTGCATGTTCTGGAGGCATCGACAGCTCAGTAGCGGCGGTCCTTGCTCATCGTGCAGTTGGAAGCCTGCTTCACTGCGTCTATGTCGACACCGGATTCATGAGAAAGGACGAGACGGACGAAGTTAGCAGAATGTTTGACGGGATGGGAATTAAATTGCAGGTAGTAGATGCTTCTGAAAGATTCTTCAGAAATCTCGAGGGAATTACCGACCCAGAGGAAAAGCGCAAGGTCATCGGTGAGCAATTCATTCGGGTTTTCGAGGAAGAGCAAGTCAAATGCGGTGCTAAGTTCCTCGTTCAGGGAACCATTGCCCCCGATTGGATTGAATCAGGGGGTGGCCAGAGAGACGTCATCAAGAGTCATCACAATGTCGGCGGATTGCCCGAGGATGTGGATCTTGAGATAGTCGAACCATTACGAGAATTCTACAAAGACGAGGTCAGGCAAATTGCGAGAGTGTTGGGGATAAAGTCCAGCGAGAGGCAGCCATTTCCAGGCCCCGGTCTTGCAGTACGTGTCCTAGGTCAACTGACCAGGTCGCGCGTGGAGGCATGCAGAGAGGCATGCCATATCGTGGAAACAAGGTTAGTGGAAGCGTCAGAGAATGGTCTGTGCGATCTACCTTGGCAATACTTTGCAGCCCTACTTCCAGTCAGAAGTGTGGGAGTTCATGGGGACACCCGAGCTCATGGGGAAACCGTTGTGGTCAGGGCTGTAACAAGCCTCGATGGTATGAGTGCTGTCTCTTATACACATCTGACGCTGCCGACGACATAACGGGTG
>CAXHBZ010000097.1:0-4635 GCA_964015215.1 uncultured Candidatus Poseidoniales archaeon
GCTCTACACCCGTTATGTCGTCGGCAGCGTCTGATGTGTATAAGAGACAGCTATTGCTCGGTGGGGGGCAAGAATACTCATGGCAGGGATCTTGTTGAAGAACACGCTGATGTCTGCTTGGAGGCGGGTATCAACTTTGAAGGAATCAACCAAGAAGTAGCGTGTGGCCAATGGGAATTCCAGATTTTCGCCAAGGGGGCCAAGCAGGCAGGTGATGAGCTATGGGTGGCACGATATCTCCTAGACAGGCTGACTGAGAAATATGGATACTACATCGAATATCACCCCAAGCCCATCAAGGGAGATTGGAACGGGTCAGGGATGCATGTCAATTTCAGTGACGGCAGAATGAGGGATGAAGGAGGGGAAGCCCTGTTTACCGAAATTTGCGAGGCATTCGGAAGGAATATAGACGCACATATGTCAGTGTACGGTGCCCACAATGAACAAAGGTTGACCGGTTTACATGAGACTCAGTCTATAGATCAGTTTTCTTACGGCGTTTCAGATCGTGGAGCGTCTATCAGGATCCCGATTGGTACAATCGAGGACGGCTGGAAAGGTCGCCTCGAGGACAGAAGGCCCGCTTCAAACGGGGATCCCTACAGAATTGGAGCAGTAGTTATTTCCACCACTAAGTCATCATACTAGATAGTATTCTGGCCACCTCGTCCGCACAACCCCAAGAGAGGGTCACCCCGGCCCCACCGTGACCATAATTGTGAATCACCTTTTTACCCGAGGGTAACCTTTCAACTTCGAGCCTCACTTCTTTTCTAGAAGGCCTTAGGCCCACTGACACTCCTATGATTTTCGATCTGTCTAGTTCAGGCCACAAGGATTCACATTTAGTCAGTATATCCTCAGTGTCCTCTTCCCTGATTGATTCGTCCCAATCACCTCTTTGAGCAGTCCCACCGAGCACGGTTAAATCCCTTCTTGGGATGGTGTATATTAGAGACTCTGGTCGCTGATCGAATCTCCCAAATCCCGGATCTTGATTAACATACAAAATCTGCCCTCTCACGGGTTCCAAATCCTCGTCATGACAAAGTTCCTTGCCACCCAGCCCACAACAATTCACAACCAAATCCCCCGGTAAATCTGATATTGAAATCACTTTCGAGAATTCTATTTTCCCTCCGAGGCCGTCAAATCTTTCCATTAGCCAAGGCATGTAAATGTTCATCTCGATTACGGGGGCCTCTATTTCCCAACCGAATGTGTAGCCAGTGGCGATCTCATCACTTTCTAGGATTCTGAAGTGAGGAATTGAGTCCCCCCAGGCTGGGGTAGGACATTCCTCCTCAAGAAACTCCTTTCCCTTCCTCATGGTTATGCAGGAGACCCCTTCCTCTTCACGCAGGCGAAGTAGTTCGTAGAATGTCTCAGATGACCATTTGTTTGTTTTCTCCAACGGCTCCACCAAGAATGGATACCACCATGCCGCCGCAGTATCCGAAACGGTGTTGGGACTGATATTTTCGGTGTAAATTCTCACATTATGGCCTGCTTCAAGCAATCTGATTCCAGTACTGAGTCCCGAGACTCCGGCACCGATTATCGAAATGTCCATCACTCTGTCCGGCCGAGACATCGCTCAACCGTCCGAGAATAACCTCATGAGCATACCGCTCTTGGAATGAGTATGCCCAAGATCAAGAGGCCGTCTAAAGGATGGTGGCGCCCTAGGAGGTACAAAAGAATCTTCAGGAAAGGTCCAAAGGTCGCCTCTAGCGAGAAGGGTCTCCCCCCCTGTCCTTCGTGTGGCGAATGGAGTATGCAGAGAGACGGGGTCAGAAACGAGCTATTTTGCGGCCTCTGTGGCACGGTGTTGTAATTCGCCAAGTCAATATGTCAAATCCAACTCCGTCCAACGTCGCAGTGATGAGGAACCGCACCGGGGGCAATAGGCACCAAGAGTGATGGGCGATCTGAGCGACACTAAAGATAGGTCACAACCAATGCCATTGTATTCCACATCGCATGTGCAACAATTCCGGGGATCAAGCTCCCCGTCCTAATTCTGATCCAACCATAAATCACACCACCTATTGTAGCCATGCCAATGATGTAAGGATCAAAATGAACCAGTCCGAACAGCAACGAACTGAGCAAAATAGCAGGCCATTTTCCATGGATCCGATTAATCGAATCCAGAATGTACCCCCTGAATAGTAGCTCTTCGGATATCGGGGTCAGAATACAAATTGAAATGAAAGTTAGAATCAGGGAGGCGTTGGAAGATTCCCAAGAGGTCCCGCCAGGGAGTTCTGGCACTGGTTGTTCGCCAAATATGGCGACAAAAATCACCGCGTAAATTAGTACGAGGATATTGTCGATAATCATTGCAACTACCGGAATTGCAAATCCAATAGTCAGGCACCTTTTCATAGAGCCAAACCGTATCATATCCCTTGTCCTTTCAAGGCTACCATCTACGTAAATGAACAACAGTATCATTGGCAGTAAAATTATCTCGATAATTATAGAACTGATTGAGAAGGCAGGACCTTCCCCCACTCCTGCACTCATCAAAAGGACGGTCATCACTAATATCCCGATGACCAGAACCGTCATCCAGGCTACGAGGAATGAAAAAATAACTGCCCATGAGGTTAGCTTACTGTTGCTTACTCCTTCCGATGAGTAATCAATTAACGGCTCGGGAGGAAGAACCGGCTTCATCGTGAAAAAATTCACGAAGACAGACTGAACTCCGCTTCCCTTGTCTTCCATGACAACTGAGAACGCACCGGTCTATTCACATGTTCCCCGACAAGTGCCCCCATTGCGAGGAAATTGGGGAATCATTCTTGGCTAGATGACCTCGCAGGAGGCTTGGTTGTGCCCATGTTTGAGCTCTCAGACGACCAAATCATTTCCATATTCCTGGTATCGGGGTTGCTGATAGCTACAAAGGTCAAGGATATGTTGGATAATGGGGGGATAGTGGCCGCTCTCACAGTCGGCCTGACTGTCTCACTAGCCGGTCACTGGACTTGGCTGGTCGTCTTGATTGGGTTCCTGATTATAGGGTCTTCAGCAACGAAATGGAGGTACGATGAGAAGTTGTCAATCTCCCTAGCGGAGGCCAACGATGGACTTAGGGGTTGGAGAAACGTTCTGGCAAATGGTGCCGCACCGATGTTTGTTTCTCTCATGAATTGGCAGTACCCAGATTCAAGCTGGGACTATCTGGCATTGTCATCATGTGTAGCAGTGGCTTGTTCAGACACTCTGGCCTCAGAGATAGGATCACTGGACACCAGAACAAGGAGTATAATCAACCTCCAAGCAGTCCCACAGGGAACTAACGGGGGCTTGTCCCCAACCGGTACATTGGCCTCAATATTTGGAGCTCTGTCAATCGGGGTCCTCGCCTCAATACTTCCGGTCGATGGAGGACACACGGTACCACTTCCAACGTTCATCGCCTTGGTATCAGTCATCGGCTGGATAGGCTGTCAAATAGACTCCCTATTGGGAGCTCTTTGGGAGAATGACGGACGTATCGGAAAGCATACCGTAAACCTTCTAGCCACCTGCTCAGGAGTAGTCTTGGCAGTCCTCGTCAACAACCAGTTCCTGTAGGAACTGCTAGCCGTTGGGTTTGAACGCCATAGCCCACAGCGCAACCCATGTTGGAACCCGCCCCAAGGTCGAGAGCCATGATTCCAACGGCTTTGTTTATCCTGTCATTGATGCTGGTATCCCCACTTGCTACCAGTCAGTCTACAACTGGGCCCGAAGGGGCCGGTGAGACTTGGGAACTTCCGACCACGCACAATCTGTTTCTCAAAGGAGACCTCAGTGAGCCATATCTCGATAGAAACTGGTCAAAGCTAACTGGCGAACCATTGGGGAGGGCGGAATTCACCAAGACAAGCTCTGCCCTTAACCCGACGCTAATTGACATCCAATCTGCCCCACTTTCTGAGTCCCTTAGATTCCAAGGAAATGTGACTGTAAGGCTGTTCGCCTCCCTCGAAACCACAAATGACGCATGCCGTCTGTCAAATGTCCTCCCGGGTTCTGCAGGTTCGGAGACCTCATTCACAGTCTGGCTAAGTTTGGGTTCAAATCAGGTCTTAGCCCAAGCATCAACTAACTCTCTTGCCATGGAGGAATCATTTGGCTTAGCGCACGAATTCATAGTTCAGGCGAATGATGTGAATGCCTCACTATCGTCAGGAGATTTGATTTCACTGAGAATAGACGTCCAGCACGAGTGCCTCCAAGGCGGGGTACTTTGGTGGGGCTCATACGATGCGGGCTCGGGAATCATTCTTGACGGACAGATACTGGACCCATCACTTGAGGTGAAAATAGATTCGAATAGAATGGCGAGAGTCCAGTTCACCCCACTATCGCCCTGGGGGGATTCAGACTATGATTGGCAAGTCATAGAAATCATTGGACCCATGGACTGGGATGAGATGGTCCACGGAAATGGGGATGAGGACCAGCGACTAGATCACTTCGAGACCCCTCACACAACTCTCATTGGGGAAGCAAATCGAACAGTCAGGGCATGGTCTGCCGACAAACCCCTCGAGCCAGGAAAATACATGATAGACGGTTGTTTTGTTCTAACTGATCAGGATCCTAGCAATACTTGTCACTCTGTGGGTA
>CAXHBZ010000098.1:0-4635 GCA_964015215.1 uncultured Candidatus Poseidoniales archaeon
CAATAGAGATAGACAACAGATATGAATTTGAAGAAATCAAAATAATTCCTCAGAACTGGAATAAAGGACTTCTGAACATGATTCTTGGCAGTCATGACCCAAATCTCCAGAGGGAGGTCAACAAATGGCTTCCCGTTCAGGTTTTCAATTTATCAATTACTCCTCCTAAAATAATAAACGAGACCCATAAGAGGATGGAGGAGTCATATCATCCTGATGGGGGCAAATGGAGAAGGTCCATGATGCCAAGGACTGTTATGGTTTTCATAAACGAAGAAGAAGGTCTGAGCCCTCAGGAGAGGAGTGAGGCGGCGAAAAGTGAGGCGAAGTCGGCACTCTCAACCTACTGGAATGCCTTGGAGGGAACAATAGACCCGTCCAAAGTTGACAAGGCTGTCGATAATGCAGTAATTGGCAACGCGGATGAGATAATCAAGCAGATTACGGACCGATATGACGCAGATGATCGTCTTATGTGCTGGTTTGATTTCTTCAATCATGACAGTGACAGAGTCATGAGGAATATGACTGCGTTTATGACTAAGGTAGCGCCGAAGGTCAGTGGGGGTTTCTAGGTGTCCGGTCGGGAAAAGTCTCCCTCTTCGGTCTCACCCGGAAGACCTGGTTCCTCATTGTACCCATCAAATCCTCTTGGGGATAGTCACGAGGGGATTTCGACAGGCAGAGATGTGGAATGGGAGCCATTGGTGGATTTTCGGAGAATGGACGTCTCTGAGAACACGATACACGGAGCAGTGGCATGGGCTCATGGAAATGAGATAGTCCACTCATTCGGCGGTAATGTCCTAGTATACGGCAGATCAATGATGAAGCCATTGATGATGAAGCCATTCGTCGGCGTCCTAGAGGACATGGATTGGACCCAGAAAGCAATATCCTGTTCATCTCATAATGGTGACACTGAGCATGTAGCCACTGCTCAATCCCTTCTCTCTGAGTCCGAGTGGGGGCTGATGCAGTGCCCTCTGGATGTCCCACTAATTCAGTTTGGGAGACAGGTAAGACGCCCTCGTAGATGGTTTCACACATGCTCGGGAGAGCATGCTGCTGTACTCAAAGGGATGCGGAAATTGGGAATGAATAGAGCAGGGTATACACTACCTAGCTCACCTTGGTTCCCATTGTATTTAGACACCCTTCGAGACTACATGGGTAAACCTGACTGGGAACCTCTAAGGGTTGCCAAAGATGGATGTGGATTTCCGACAGTGTCGAATACCGTGGATGAGCTTGCAATAATGTTTGCAGGACTTGCCAGCAGGAAAGACGATGATTGGATCTGGGAGGCTATGAATAGACATCCAGATTTGGTGGGAGGCTTCAACAGACTTGACTCAACCTGCCTCAAAGCGGGCAATGGGAATATTCTGGCCAAAGAAGGTGCCGATGGTCTCCTCGGGATATCTGTGGAACACCCGGACTGGCCGAAGGGGCTTGGCATAGTAATCAAAATCGCCCATGGATGGAATAGCCAGGCCACATGGTATGTCGCAAGAGCAGTTTTAGGGGTGTTGGGAGTTGAGCTAAGGAACCCATATCCCCTTCACCGGCAAAAGGCTTTCATAGTTCCAGGAATTGTTCCAGATGAGCTAAGAGGGGCTCTGGAGGAAGTTGTCACATGGGACGAGTGGGATCCAGATAGAGACAGATTTTCCATGGATTGGAAGGAGTATTCTGATGGAATGACTCGTAACAATCCATTCTCTAACGAGGGTTCCCAATGAGGGTACTGAATTATATTCAAGGAGAATTCGTTGAGCCTAAGTCAGGTTTTTGGAAGAAGAATCTTTCTCCATCCTCCGGAGAAGTCCTAGGATCCATTCCTTTGTCGGGGGTCGAGGATGTTGACAATGCTGTTAATGCGGCTGTCGAAGCTCTGCCTGAATGGAGCGCCCTAGAACCGAAGGAAAGAGCGGAGTGGCTCGATAGAATCGCTGACTGTCTAGAAAGTAAATTCGAAGAAATAGCCCACTTGGAAAGTTTGGATACTGGAAAACCGATTTCCCTGTCGAGGTCGGTGGATGCAAAAAGGTCGGTCGCAAATTTCAGGTTCTTCTCTGGACTAATCAAGGATTTGAAGGAAGAGGTTTTCGAAATGACGGATGCAACCAATATCGTGAAACTAAAACCTGTTGGTGTCGGAGCATTGATTACTCCGTGGAACCTTCCGTTGTACCTCCTTTCATGGAAGGTTGCTCCAGCTATAGGAATGGGGAATACAGTAGTCTGCAAGCCTAGCGAGCTAACCCCATTAACCGCTGACCTTCTTATGAGAGTAGTAGATGAGGTTAGACTCCCCCGAGGCGTGGTGAATCTAGTTCATGGCGATGGAGTCGCAGGGTCCTCACTTACTGGTCACCCCGATGTAGATCTGGTCTCTTTCACTGGAGGTACAGAAACAGGGTCCAAGGTAGCACGATCCGCGTCTCCGGAATTCAAGAAATTGAGCTTGGAGCTTGGGGGTAAGAATGCTAGTATTGTCTTCTCGGATTGTGACATCGAGAAAACGGTAGAAGGAGTTACTAGGGCGGCCTTTCTGAACCAGGGACAAGTATGTCTTTGTGGATCAAGGATTCTCGTCGAGGAGTCTATTTATGATAGTTTTTTGGAGCTTTTTATAGATTCTGTGGAGTCTATGGTCATCGGCGATCCGATGGACGACTCTACTCAGCTGGGAGCCTTGATTTCCAAGGAACACTTGAATAAAGTGGAGGGGTATGTCTCCTTAGCAATCGAAGAAGGGGGAGAGGTCCTCACAGGGGGGACGCCTTGTGTACCTAGTGGCCTTTCCGGGGGTAACTGGATGGCTCCCACAGTGATAACAGGGCTTGCTGTAGACTCTAGATGCTCTACCGAGGAAATCTTCGGCCCGGTTGTAACAATCCATCGCTTCAAGAGTGAGGAGCAGGCCATAGAGATAGCGAATAATACCAGATATGGCCTTGCTGGAAGCGTGTGGACTGCCGATTTGGAAAGGGGCGAGAGGGTCGCAAATATGATTCACACCGGTATGATCTGGGTCAATACTTGGCTCCACAGAGATCTGCGAGTTCCTTTCGGAGGAGTAAAGGATAGTGGAGTGGGCAGAGAAGGGGGGAAATGGAGTCTAGGATTCTTTTCAGAGCCCCTTAACGTGTGTCTTAAACGTGAATGAGGGGCAAGACTGTAAGTCTTGGTAATGCTCCGTCACAATAACCATGGCACCTGTTGGAATCATCGGAGTTGGGTCCTACGTCCCCCCAAAAGAAATGTCGAATGAGGATTGGTCAGAAATTGTTGAGACCAGTGATGAATGGATTAGCACCAAAACTGGCATGAAAAAGAGGAGGATTGCCGACCCTTCTGTTTGCACGTCCGACCTAGCTGTTGAGGCATCAAAAGTCGCTCTTGAAAATTCTGGACTCACTCCTTCTGACATTGACTTGGTGATTCTGGCTACCTCTTCCCCAGATGTCCCGATGTCTTCCACTGCTGGAATTGTACAGCATAAACTCGGATGCAAAGATTGTGGCGCATTTGATGTCAATGCGGTTTGTGCTGGATGGGTTCATGCATTGGACATTGGATCTCGGTATGCGGGAACCCAAGGGTACGATAATGTTCTAGTGATTGGGTCTGAAATTTATTCCAGAATTCTAAACTGGAAAGACCGATCTACGTGCGTTTTGTTTGGCGATGGTGCGGGAGCAGTGGTTCTTTCAGAGGTCCCCGAGGGAAAGGGCATTATTGGTTCGTGGTTGATGAGTGATGGCTCGGGCGCCGGAGTTATCGAAATCCCCGCTGGTGGAGTTAGGGTCCCAATCCCAAGTGAAGGATTCAAGGAGGGGATGCAATACTTCCACATGGATGGCAGGGCAGTTTGGACATTCGCTGTGAAAGCTTTTCCACAAGCAGTTCTTGGGGTTCTGGAAAAATGTGGTAGGAATATCGAGGAAGTAGACCTCATTATACCCCACCAAGCTAATATTAACATTGTCAAAGCTGGCATGCAAAATCTTGGACTCCCGATGAGTAAGACATTCACTAATCTACACAAGTATGGAAATACCGCAGGTGCCAGTGTCCCAATCGCGATACATGAGGCCATGGAAGAAGGATTGATTGGCGAGGGGAGCCTTGTTATCACTGTCGCCTTCGGAGGGGGATTGGCATGGGGGGCCAACCTCATTCAATTCTGATTTTCCAATGGCCCCCATGATCCGGATAATTGGTCGAAATACAATATTGAGCCATCTGGGTTTTGGCAATACACATTTCCTGTGTCATCGACCCAGACTAATTGGCCGTTATCATTCATTTTAGCGTCGCTTGGAGCAGAAATTGCTTTTTTCTCTGCTTGGACATCTTCAGTCGCTGATTTTGTATTTGGAACAGAAACGCCAGAGTAAAATGTGGTTGAATCGTCATTGATATCAGGTTCATTTGATACGGAATCGGAAAGGAATGAAAGGCCATCATCATCTCCTCTCTTCCTGACGACCAAGATACCAACTAGTCCGAAGACAATCACCAAAGTGAATATCGCCACGAATATTAGCATTGAAGATTGATCTTCCTCCACCTGCCTGTCCGGGTCATTGGGGAAATCATCTCCGTGATCCCCCCCACCATCCA
>CAXHBZ010000099.1:0-4588 GCA_964015215.1 uncultured Candidatus Poseidoniales archaeon
ACCCGTTATGTCGTCGGCAGCGTCAGATGTGTATAAGAGACAGCCACAAGCTCACCCCAGAATACACTATTTTCCTCCCATTCGGCCTTCTCCTCACTTGAACCGTCTTCGGGAAAAGGCTCAATCTCTTCGTAATTATCTGGTAATAGCCTGTCCACTATTACCGGAGAGGCGATTGCAGATATTGAACCCAGGATCATGAAAGCTGTGAGAACTGCCATGAAAATTGCCAGTCCCTTAAGCCACCAAGGTGAAGGTTCAGCTATCGGGACGTAAGCTGATTCCAGTCTCATGGCCTTTGGAACAGAACCTTACTATTTAGAGTCGCTATCGTATTTTTTGTTAGATATCAGGATAGAATCGTTCAAGTATCAATGTCATACGCCGTGCATAATGGCGCAAGACGAGTTACGACAGGCACTAACCTTCGATGACGTTTTGTTAATGCCCGCGGAGTCAGCTGTTCTTCCGGCTGAAGTCGATATTTCCACGAGGCTTACTGAAAAAATAGGTCTCAAGATTCCGATTATTTCTGCCGCGATGGACACTGTCACAGAGAGCGCAATGGCGATAGCAATGGCTCAAGCGGGGGGACTAGGCGTTATTCACAGAAATATGAGTGTGGAAGAGCAGTCAGAAGAAGTCGCCAGAGTTAAGAGGTTTGAGTCGGGACTAATCCTGAACCCAATAACAGTGTCACCAGATATGACGATAGGGGAGCTCAGAGAGATGAAGTCGAAATACGGATTCTCCGGCTTCCCAGTTGTAAATGGAGGAGGTAGGTTAGTAGGAATAATCACCAACAGGGACATACGATTCGTCGAGGATGAGGCATCTAAAGTATTGGACATGATGACAAGCGACATAGTAACAGTTGGGATGGACTATGACCCAAAAGCGGCACAGAGCCTACTGCAACAGCACAGAATCGAGAAGCTAGTCGTCGTAGATGACGACGGAAACTGTGCAGGGATGATAACCGTCAGAGATATCCAGAGGACAAAAGACCATCCGGTTTCATGCAAAGACGAACATGGGAGACTCAGAGTCGCCGCCGCAACGGGTACCGGTGACAGAGGGGTATCCAGGGCCATTTCACTAATTGAATCTGGTGCAGATGCTATCATCATCGACACTGCTCATGGGCACTCTCATGGGGTTATAGATACAGTATCAGAGCTTAGGAAGAGAGCACCAGATTGTACTATCATTGCTGGCAACATAGCTACCGGAGATGCGGCGAAGATGCTAATTGAAGCAGGCGCTGATGCAGTCAAAGTAGGAATTGGCCCCGGCTCAATTTGCACTACGAGAATTGTCTCGGGGGTAGGGGTTCCGCAACTCACAGCTGTCCAAAGTGTGGTTGAGGTCTGCAAGCCTAGAGGCATACCTGTGATTGCCGATGGAGGCATAAAATACAGCGGGGACATTTCAAAAGCCATAGCCGCAGGCGCGGATTGCGTCATGATTGGGTCCTTACTGGCTGGAACTGACGAGTCACCGGGAGAGACTATTCTGTACCAAGGAAGGTCATACAAGGTATACAGGGGAATGGGTTCTGTCGGTGCAATGAGCAAGGGGGCCCATGACAGATACTTCCAGTCTGAGCAGGGGGATACCCGAAAGTATGTCCCAGAAGGAATTGAGGGCAGGGTTCCCGCCAGAGGCCCGGTTGAGAATGTAATACATCAGTTGGTTGGCGGACTTAGGTCGTCGATGGGGTATACTGGAAACGGATCTATATCAGAAATGAAGGAAGGATGCGAGTTCGTTCGAATTACTAATGCCGGCCTGTCTGAGAGCCATGTTCACGATGTCGAAATAACTCGTGAAGCCCCCAACTACAGGAGATGATTGCTTGGAGACAATAGTCCTCGGTGGGGGGTGCTTCTGGTGTGTGGAGGGCGCGATCAAGGGCCTCAAAGGAGTGTCGGAAGTGATACCAGGATATTCAGGAGGGCATATAGAAAACCCAACTTATGAGCAAGTCTGCGGAAAGAGAACAGGTCACGCCGAGGTAGTAAGGGTTACATTCGATCCGACCATAATCAGTACAGTGACTCTCCTCGAAGTTTTCTTCACATGTCATGACCCTACTCAAAAAAATAGGCAGGGAAACGACATTGGTCCACATTACAGAAGTGCAATTTTCTATACCTCAGAAGGTCAGAAGGAGGATTCTGAGTCAGTAATCTTGGAGATGGGAGACCTCTATGAAGATGATATTGTTACTGAGATTTCACCTTTCGAGAACTTCTATGAGGCAGAAAGATACCATCATGACTACTTCAAGAATAACCCCTCAAATCCCTACTGTATGATGGTAGTGGCTCCGAAAATAGCTAAGACTAGGGCCAAACACGCACATCTGTATGAGTGAGGTTGCGTTAAGGCCCGAGCCTTGGGGACTCCACCTTCTCGGTCTCATCAGTCCGATCCTAGCAATTGCCGGAAATCTTCTAGGAGGGGTGTACACTATTTCTGGAGTAGTCTTCATCTGGGTAGTTGGTCCGATACTGGATGTAGCTCTTGGCGAATCAAAAAACCCGAGACCACCGAGAAATTCGGGAGCTCCATTCGAAGCCCTTCTCTGGGTTCATGGATTATTGCACTTCGTCATGCTGGGTACACTTTTCGTTTTCGCAGCAAGTGAGGGAATGACCAGATGGCTGGTGGCCGCCTCACTATCCACCGGTCTAGTTGCAGCAGCATCAGCCATTGTCACCGCTCACGAACTTGGACACAAGAGACCAAGGAGTCCGGGATGGAGGTTGGCAAGGGCCCTTTTGTTCAGCATAAATTATGCTCACTTCACGACCGAACATAACTACAACCACCACAAGAACGTTGCCACTGAGAAGGACTCGGCTAGCGCTACTTACGAGCAGGGACTGTGGTCATTTTGGGTTTCGACCATTCCCGGACAGTTCCTATCATCGGTTGCAGTTCATAACAGAAAAGGACGCACGGGACTTAGGAACCCATCATGGAGGGGCCTTTCCCTCCAGGCCTCTGCTGTCATGTCACTGGTGTCGCTGAACTATCTCGGATATTTGTGGGCTCTGCCAATTCTTGTAGGATGGCTTATTGCCTCCTCCATTGCTATACTGACCTTAGAGTATGTCAATTACATCCGTCACTGGGGGTTAAGAAGGATTAACGGGGGAAGGTTCGAAGAAGGACATGCATGGAACACTGAAGCAAGATGGTCTAGATGGAGCCTACTGGAACTCACACGTCATTCTGACCATCACCTTCAGGCATCAGTTCCATTCTGGAAGCTACGCCCTTATCCGGATGCCCCCAGGTTGCCCTCAGGATACTACGCCTGTTGGTGGCCATGCTTGATACCTCCACTATGGAGAAGGATGATGAGAGGAAGGGCACCGAACATCTGACAGAAGTCCTGTTGGCCTGTAACCCGTCCCGACCAACTATCTTCATGGGCAACCTTCAATTCATAATTGGTTAGCAGACTACCGTGGTTGTTCCTAGGGCAGAACAAGATGATGATGTCCCGGTGGACAAGGCATGGGCTATCCATGCCGCGATAATAGGTCTGAATACCGGTAATCTTCTTTTCAGGGGTTTAGAGCTTGATCCGGACAATCCGGGCATGGTCACAGTCGCTTGCTTGGCAGTATTAGCTGCTGCTTTGCCATTCCAGGCCATATTCTTCCTAATCAATTCGTATATTCAAGAGGCACCCAACGTACATGAATTGGAATACATAATGCTTCAAAGGCTGTCATTAATCTGCCAGACTATATCTTACCTTTCTCTAACCGCAATTGGAATACTAATGTTCGAGACCCACGTGTACGTTGGAGGGAGCTTCTTCGTTGGTTGCGTAGTAGCCTTCTTCCTCCTCAGGGCAGCAATGAATCAAGCAGAGGCTTTGGCGACCAATCTCAGAGTTAATTCGTAGTGAGGTTGATTGCTTAACCTCCTTTGTGAGGCACATGGCCGACGCCTTTGCGATGCCAAGCCTTCCTCCAGCATCCCCGTGGGACGCATACATCCTGATGTTATTTGTTCCATTCATCATGAGGCTAGTTTTTGTTGCGCCCCCACTAATCGATCTTGTCAATACGTATGCTCCCCCCGGGGAGAGGACAAAGCATGTTAGATGGTTCCTCAGACAGATCAAAATGTTGCCAGTGAAGGGCTTCTGGCTAATCCTAATCAACGAAACACTGTCTTTCTTGCTGCCTGCATTGGTTGCGATTTCTACGCGTTATTGGCTCGGTCCAATCGGCTGGCCCACCTGGGAGGATACTCCTCGTCTCGGAGTGGTTCTTTTGCTTGTGGCGGGAGCAATTTGGTTGATATCAGATATCTCAAAGGTTATGAGGTCCAGGAGGGATATTCAGTCAATCGCCAAATACAATCTTTCGACGGCAAAGATGGTTGTCCAAGGGGCGGTAGTTGGGAGGAGTATCCTTCAGAACGTCAGTGAATCCGGGATTCCGAGGCCATGGAGAGAAATAGTGGATGTGGAATTCGAAATCGATGGAGATACTACAATTGTTAAGGAGAGAAATCCAATGACAGAGGTGTTGTATTCTCTACTTGACAAACTGTCTCT
>CAXHBZ010000100.1:0-4575 GCA_964015215.1 uncultured Candidatus Poseidoniales archaeon
CACCCGTTATGTCGTCGGCAGCGTCAGATGTGTATAAGAGACAGAATGTATACAATAAGGAGAAGTGGAAGAATAGTCGGCACCATTGGGTTAAATTGGATTGACTACGAGAATAGAAGTTGTGGGGTAGGATATTGGATTTCTGAGAACCATACCGGCCAAGGAATAGCTACCCGTAGTTGCTACAGAATAATAGAACACTGCTTCAACGATTTGAATCTCCATAGATTCGTTCTCGAGGCCTCAGTTGAGAATATTGCCAGTTGCAAGGTAGCCGATAGACTCGGTATGAGGTTGGAGGGAGTAAATAGGGACAGGGAATGGCTCTACAATCGATATGTAGATGGAAAAATGTATGCTATCACGAAGCCAGAATGGAAATCCTCTTCGGATTAGCTATCTCTTTTCAGCAAACCGAAGTCCTCAATCGTGCATCCTCCTGGCGGGAGGGCGGACAAGACGTCATCTTGGGCCAGACCGGTCGCTCTCGAAATCAAGTTCGCAACACTCTCCTTCTTCGTGGTTCCAGGAGTTATTTTCGCCCATCTGCCAAACGAATTGGACACCGACTCCGCGGTACCAATCACAGGTAATGGGACACCATTGACTATGCCCATGGCTATACCCAACTCGAGCCTCAGGTCCCTGAACCAATGTCTTTGCCCTCTTACAACAAATGAGCCACGACCGAGGGATTCCCCACTTTCCGTCTTCTTTGATACTTGGGCTGGGCCTCACGTAGAAGGAAGTCGCGGCGGCGCCACCGCTCCCCCATGCTCTTGACCAGCAAACTGCTATTTGGGCTCCTTCTTTGAGTATCTCTCTTGGAAGCTCAAGCCCCTCTTCTGGACCGTCGAGACTCTGAGTTATCTGCAAAGATGAAACTCCTTCTGGTATCCCGTCTGTTACTTTGTCTCTGATTTCCATTCCCTCTTTTATTTTCAGGGCACAAGAAGGAGCTCCATGCAAGTCAGCGTGGAAATAAAGGTCCTTGGGCCCCAAGTGTTTCTTAACAACAGAGTCGTTCCCTTTGGAATCCCTTCCTCCGATAAACATCCTACCGTCTGAAAGTATTGCCCATCGGTGTTTCTCAAACCAGAATTTCCTGCTTCTTTTGACAGATCTGAGACGTCCATCGGAGGCGTCCTTTGCAGCTCTCTTCTCTTCTCTGTTCCGCGTTTCTAGCGTCTTACTGAGGGCTGCCTCTGCTCCTGCGGCCTTATCCTTTTGAGATCGGCCAATCTCGAAATATCTCTGGGCATTCTGATGAACAGTCTTGTTAACCTCCAGAGTAACGCTCGTACCCGGCTCCCCTCCCTCATCAGGCAGGTAAGCCACTATCGTCTTCTTATCGATATTTACTCCCCCGATCCAATCTACTTCCTGGCAAATGTCCGAGACCTTCTGCCAATTTGTCTCAGAAACTGCCTGGTTGAACTGTTCTATAATGGAGTTAACATGCTCCCAGTTTTCTTGAATTGACTTCCCAAGTTCTTGTGAGATTACGGCTTTTTGCATGAAACCCTCGATAGCCCTCCTTTGTTGTGTTGCCCTCCTCTCGAGCTTGGCTTGAGACTGCTCAACACTGGACCCCTCCTCAACCAGCTTCTCTTCCTCCCTCCGGATGTATCCAGCGGAATCATGCTCTCCAAATACAGTGTCCAAGGCCTCTGAGAGACTGCTAATTTCCACGAAAGCCCTGTCCTTCATGCTGTCTAGCCAGATGGGGGAGACGAGCATCGCCCCGTCTGGAGAACCTCGATCTGCGGCATTTCCAAGTTTTTGCCACCTCTCAATACTTTCCTTGTCATCAACCCAGAGAAAGCAAACCTCTCCCTTCTCTAATTCTTCCATCATAGAGGTTATCGACTCCAGCAGTGATTCCCTCTGTTCAGGATTCAGCGTCGAGGCCGGAACATCCTCGGATAGCCCGGCTTTTGAGCAGATGGCAGAACCGTACACACGCCCAAGGTTCAATCTAGATGCGACCGTCCTAATCAAATCGCTTCCGCTTCCATCGAGAATCTGATCGAGAACTTCGCCGTTTAATGTCCGTGGATCAAGTGACTCGGGAGGGGGGAAATACCGGACTCCCTTTTTGAGGACCCTACTAGCGTATTTGGCATGCGTCAGTGGTTGAACTATAGTTCCAGCATCGTCCAGAAGCAGGATATTTCCATCTCTGAACAGCTCGATGATGAGTGACATTTTTCCTCTCCCATGTTCAAATTCTAGAGACAGCACTCTGTCGAATCCGAGCTGTGAGACGCCAATAAATCTGGAATTCCCGAGATGTTTCCTAAGTACCATCGCGAATTGGGAGGGATTCGGAGGCATCGGCCTATCCCTCGTAGAGTTGTATACCCTCTTACCTCTGACTATGACCAGATCGGCATTTGCATGCCCCTTTTTGCTCATACGTAGTACAACTTGCTCGTAGTGTGGCTGATACGCCTTCCTGACTCTGGACCCAATCATCTTGCTGAGCTCAACGACGGTTCTCGCAACCTCGAAAGATGAAGTCTGTTCGCGCATTGTATCATACCTGCGTCTCGGAGGTCCTTCATCAGCCAATCGATATATTTTCCAGTTTCTCACACTAATGTCTGGAACTCCTCAATTTCTTCGAGTACAGAAGCCTCGTGCGCGTACTGATTTGAGGGGACCTCTATGAAAACCGAGTCTGGAATACTATCAACAATTTTCATCACCCTGTCCATCCCGTGGAGTTTGTCAGAGGATGCGGTCATCACAGCACAGGGAAATGAAATCCCGCTCAGGTCACTGGGAATGGAATAACTCATCAGAAATCTTGCTGATAGGTGCATTTTATGGAGGTCTTGTGAAAGTAATGCTCTCCTGTATCTCGTCTTCTGGCCTTCCTCCTTTACCTTCTTCTCTACCATCGAGATAACCAAATTTTTGATTGTTGAGTGAGAAAACCTTGGAATTGGCGACATTATGAGGAACCTCGCCCAAATCGGGAACTTGAATTCGGAGTTTGGAGCGAGAAGAATTGAGGTTCTTCCAGAAAGCAGCCCCCTGCTGAATGCGTCTATCAATACTGTCGATCCGAGAGAGGACGAGAACCAGTCAATATCGGAGCTTTCTATGTCATAATGGTCGAGAACCCCGACAATATCAGATGAAATCTTCTCAATGCTGAAATCAGATTTGGTCACTCTTCCACTGATTCTCGAGCTACCCTTTTCCCTTGTCTCTATGTAGACTATTTTCCTCCTTCTCGACCATTCAGCGACAAGTGGCCTCCATCCCTCAAAGACAGAGCCCCAACCGGGAACTAAGACGACTACCCCCTCCTTTTTCGGTTCATCAGGGGTCCAAGTGACGACCCTCAATTGAACATCTTTGTCGGCTTGGACCCATTCTTCCAATACTTTGGATCCTCCGAACTCTGGGGCCTCTGACCAGTAAGATTCCAAACGGCCCTACCTCCTTCTTCCGCCACCCGATCTTCCGCCGCCCGATCTTCCGCCGCCGCTTGAGCGACTCCCCCCGCCGGAACTACCTCCTCCTCCGGAGCGGCCCCTGGTTGAGTGCCCGCCGCTTGAGCGACTCCCCCCGCCAGATGTTCTGGTGCGTCTCGAACTGAATCTTCTACTTGGTTTTCGATAATGGACGCCGGGTCCCTCATTGTACCCCCATCTATTTCCATAGTGATTATTGATGATAGTGACGTCATTTCCATCATATCCTCCATGGTGTACAACTCCGTTTCTGGTCACATAAGAACCGGGTGGGGTATTGCTGAGCCTAACCCAAACAAATGAGAATATTACCAGAATCACCATTAGTCCGAGACAGCAGAACCAAGTCACGGAAAAGAATCCTTCGGGAGTATTCCCTGGCTGGTATGCTTTCGATGTATCATCCTCATCAACCACTATGAGAATCGTCTTTCCATCACTGTATTCATTCATTATTTCCACAATACATGAGTCCCCGGAAAGAGTGTTGAATGACGCAGGGCCGTCCCAACCATCAAGAAGTCTAGTGGTTATTTGGCTAGTTTTGTCCGAAGGGTCGAGATAAGTGACTGTAAGGATCGCGGCGCACTCGTAATCAGTCATCAAGTTGGGGCCATCGACATAATGGAACATTACTTCCGTCCAATAAGTGGAAGCATCTGAATTGCCCAATCTAATGGTGAATACCTGAAATTGACTGGGTTCAGAATTGGCATAATAGATTGGTACAGAATCCCCAATCTGGTAGTGTCGTTCCATAATTTCCAAGCATCCATATGATGTTAATATCGATGGAGTGTATGCCCAATCATTGTACTCAGTACCATTGACGTTCCATGTAAGGTATAGGTCGGCATAGCATTCGTACTCCTCAACATAGTAACTATCGCAATACTCGTATCCTTCCTCGTCAGTCCAGCAATCTTCGTACCAACCGCTCAGGTCATCCATGAACCAACCAGTTCCATTAGTTCCGTCTCCGGTGATTTCCGCCTCTCCTGCAATCCAGAAACTATCTTCTTCTGATACAATTGTAGCTGAAACCTCAACATATGTCGATTCATTGATTAATCCTACAGTCCATATC
>CAXHBZ010000101.1:0-4533 GCA_964015215.1 uncultured Candidatus Poseidoniales archaeon
CCCGTTATGTCGTCGGCAGCGTCAGATGTGTATAAGAGACAGCCTGATGTCTGCATCCAGCATGGAAACATATCCAGAAAATTCCTGCCCGAGTGTGAGCGGAACTGCATCCATGAGATGTGTTCTACCGATCTTGACAATAGGTTCGAACTCCTTTGATTTGGTGTAAAGTGCTTCCCTGAGGTACTGTAAGGACGGCAAAAGTACGTTTGTAATCTGCTCAGCCGATGATATGTGCATAGCTGTAGGGAACGTGTCGTTGCTGGATTGCGCCCTGTTGACATGATCATTGGGGTGCACCGGTGTCTTACTCCCAAGCCTCCCTCCAGCAAGTTCAATCGCTCTGTTGGCTATGACTTCGTTGGCATTCATATTTGTCTGGGTACCGGAGCCTGTTTGCCATACACTAAGTGGAAAATGTCCATCGAGACTTCCTGAAATAACCTCCTCACACGAGGAAACAATCAGTGACTCGACATCCTTGTCCAACTCCCCCAGCTCTGAATTGGACTCCGCGGCCGCCATCTTCAGAATGCCAAAGGCCCTGATAACTGATCTTGGCATTGTTTCATCGCCGATATCGAAATTCATCAGGGATCTTGCAGTCTGGGCTCCATAATATCTGTCGGCAGGGACAGCAATCTCCCCCATGGTATCGACTTCGGTCCTGAACTCGGATGGATCTGCTCTCGCAGACCTTGGTTCTGCGATGGGTAAAGTGGTAATACTCGGGGTATTTTGAGACAACCCGTCCTCTATCATCTTAGCAATTGTTGCTGATCTTCCACTGGATTTTCCTTTTCCTACCCTTCTATCTAGCTTCCTTGCGGTTTCCTCAGGTATGCTGATGCTTATGATTCTTCGATCCCCAGCGCGATGCTTTGCCATATATCTCCGTATTATTAATTATTAATAAATTTAATTATCAGTGGCCAGTAGAACGATTAGTCTTCTATCCGGACAACACTGATGATTTTCTGGGGATCATATGGCCTATCTCCAGGCTTTGTATCACAGTTCTCTATTTTGTACACGTTCTCCATTCCCTCAACTACCTCTCCAAAAATCGCATGATTGCCGTCCAGCCACGGTGTTGGGACCGTTGTCAAGAAAAATTGCGATCCCCCTGTATTTGGTCCTGCATTAGCCATTGAGAATAATCCCGGCCTGTCATGTCTCTTTGCTAACGCTGAAGGCTCACAGTCAATCTTCCAACCCGGACCACCTGTTCCAGCTCTTCCATCAAATGGGTCCTTGGATCTGGGGCACCCCCCTTGAATCATGAAATTCTTGATTACACGATGGAAGTGTAATCCGTTGTAGAATCCATCATCCACTAATTTTAGAAAATTGCCGGTCGTTTCCGGGCAGTCTTCGGTATATAGTGCAATATCGATATCTCCAGAGCTTGTCGTCATCCTCACAGTGGTTGGCATGTAACCCCGTTATGCACCCGGTCCAATAGTGTAACTATCTGAGAGTTTGGGAATCTTCATTCATTTAGAGACGGAATTTAACTGAGTTGGTGATGGGCTAAGCAACCATTGAACCAGGAAGTACACCCTCCGGAAGATCCAGCAGTTTTACTGAGCCATCAGGGTCAAGCGCACCTAAAACTAAGAATTGCGATACGAATCCCGTCGGTAATGTCTTATCGCCCAGATTGACGGCTCCAACCACCGTTCTCCCTATCAAATCATGGCGTGAGTAGTTGGTGATTTGAGCCGAGCTCCACAACTTACCAATTATTGGACCAAAATCAACTTGTAACTTGTATGACGGTTTCTTCATTTCGGGAAATTTCTGAACGTCTGTGACCAATCCGGCTCTTAGGTCCAAATCGAAGTATGCGGATGCACCGACGTATTCCTTCCTAGGTAGCCTTGCTGGATCGTACGGTTTCCCCTCTGGATCGATGATGTGTTTGTTCAATCAATCACCCGTAACGTCTGTCCTTAGGATTAGGGGGATTAATTTGATGCCAGCTTCTTCAAACGCGTCCATTCCTCCCTCCTGCCTATCTAGAATCGTAACGCAAGCCACCAATTCGCAACCCATTGACTTTAGTGTTGATGCAGCTTTCAGTGCGGATCCTCCTGTCGTAGTGACGTCCTCCAGTAAAATCACCCTGTCGCCAGACTTGATTGTGGAGCCTTCAATTCCCGGAGGGTTTCCGGTTTTCCTACCTCCTCTGCCCTTTGGCTCTTTTCTGACCATGAATCCCCTGATTTCAGAGCCTTTTCCTGCCTTTGCGATAACTATCGCAGCCAGAGGGACAGCTCCTAGCTCAAGGCCTCCGACAGCATCAACTCCGCCCAATGAGTCAATGCAATCATGAATCAACACCCCGATTAGGTGGGCACAATCAGGATTCATCATCACTGGTTTCATATCGAAAAAATGCGGACTCATTCTTCCGCTTGCTAGAGTAAATTGATCTTCTGGGGAATGAAGATATGCTAATTCTCTCACTCTCTCAATTAGCTGGAGCTTCGCTTCGACTGGTGAAATCTGCTGCATATTCAAACCACACCGAGTAGCAAGACTGGCATGAAGGTTCGGTTGAGAATTCGCCTCAAAGAGGGTAAACACGGTCAATGTTCTTGGACGGTCCATCCTGTGAAGGGGCATTGGAGCGTGGGAATGAGATGAGTGGGCGGATAGAATCTGTTTCTCAATACGACCGCCAAAGGCTGACCGCAGAGGTTGAGGCTTACCAGTTATGGCTGGATTCGAAGACCCAGGAAGCGTATGATATTGCTCAAATTGCCAAGGGCAAAGGGCTTGATTTCAGTACTGAGATTGAGATTCCCAGAGCTTCTGATTTGGCTAGCAGAACTGAAAAACTACTCGAGGAATACCTTAGGGGATTGGAAATCGAAGATGGTCTGAGAGAGATTTTATTGAATACTGACAGGGAAAGCGCATCCATTCAGATCGCGGTTGATGTAGCCAAAAGAATGCATGCTCGTGACGGAGATCTGCGGGAGGCTATTGATTGTGGCCTGAGGGTAGGGCTAGCTGTACTCACCGAAGCTGTACTTGTTGCTCCTCTAGATGGGATAGGAGCTGTGAGGATACTCAATAATTCAGATGGTTCTGAATTCCTGTCCATTGATTTTTGCGGACCGATTCGGGCCGCGGGAGGAACAGCCCAAGCAATGTGTGTACTAATTGGAGATATGATCAGGAGAGAGTTGGGTATTGGAAGGTATACTCCCTCAACAAGTGAGGTGGAGAGGGTGAAGGAAGAGTTCGGGCTCTACAGAGTAGGGTTGCAATACAAACCCCCTCCTGAAGAGGTGGAAGTAATCGTAAGGGCATGCCCAGTCATGATCAACGGAGAAGAGACTGAGAAGCAAGAATGTGCCGGATTCAAGGAGGTAAATAATATCCAAAATGAAAATGGGACATTCAGAACTAGAGTTAGAGGCGGGGTTATGCTAGTCATTGGGGAAGGATTGTGCCTAAAGGCTCCGAAGATTGTAAAGCATACAGATAGAATGGAGATATCAGGCTGGGAATTCATATCTCAATTCGCGAAAAAGGGAATGGATGATTCTGCTAAGTCCAAGACTTTCCAAAGTAGGCAGATTGCTGAGATTACGAGATATATGGACGACGTTATCGCTGGACGTCCGATATTCGGAGAACCATGTGAGCCGGGGGGATTCAGGCTCAGGTACGGTAGGAGCAGGGCTACTGGATTGGCGGCGGCTGGATTGAATCCAGTATCCATGGAAGCGGCCGGTGGGTTTCTTTCGGTCGGAACTCAGATGAAAATTGAACGGCCGGGTAAAGCCTGCGCGGTAACTCCGTGCACGGATATAGAGGGTCCGATGGTAATTCTTGACGATGGAGAGTTTAGGAGGGTAGACACCATTGAGGATTGGGCTATTATCAAGGAGAGAGTGGTTTCAATCTGGGATAATGGGGAAATTCTAATGGGATTCGGTGAGTTTCTCGAGAACAACAAATCTCTCGTACCATCAGCATACAATAGGGATTGGTGGGCTGCAGATCTGACGGAAGCCTTGGACCATCCTAGTAAAGTCTCTGAGTTTGCTGGGATAATGGGCATCAAACCCACTGAACTCCCAGATGGGCTTCCCTTCAATGGTGCTATTTCCAGAGGAGGAGAAAATCCACTGGAAAGAGATTGGCGAAAAAGATCTTGGTACATTTTTGTCAGAGATCTAGAGTTGAATTGGTCCCAATCTAAGAAAATCGGAGAAATGTTCGGGACCGCAGTTCCTCCTCCCTGGAATCTATGGTGGTCTGATCTCCCCCTCTCAATCGTTAAACCGCTAATCAGATCATTAATCGGCTCGACAGTGAGAGAGGAAGGTCTGAGGATTTTCGGTGCCTGCGAGGGGTGGGATTCCGATCCTTCATTCGATTCGGACCGTACTTTAGAGCCAGAGTTTGACAGGTGGCCGTTATGGATGTCGATAGAGAACCACGGGATCACGAAGTCTTCGCTTCTGACTTTGGGGTTGCCCCACTTTCACAGTGGTGGGGATATTGTAATTC
>CAXHBZ010000102.1:0-4530 GCA_964015215.1 uncultured Candidatus Poseidoniales archaeon
GATGTTGTAGCGTCTCGTGGGCTCGGAGATGTGTATAAGAGACAGCCTCTAGGGCACCCCTGACCTCGCTGACCCTCCCGTCCATCATGTCCGATAAGGCGATGTAATCAACTCCTGCTTCAGCGTTAGAGAGTGCGATTCTCACTAGTTCCTTAACTGTTTTATCGTTGGCTATCCTCTCACCCTCAAGGACTCCGCAATGTCCATGGTCAGTGCCTGTGCACAGACAAACGTCCGAAAAAATAACGATATTGCTCCCATGCTCCTTCCTGAGCTCTCTTATTGCTTCATTGAGTGGCGAATCCGACTTTGATGCCATAGTTGCTGTCGAGTCTTTCAACTCCTCATCCATCACGTAAAAAAGCATGTGTGACTTCAATCCCATGTTAATGTCCTTGCTAATGGCATCAGTCAAAACATCTACCGACTGTCTAAAGATTCCCGGCATATCCTCTATTTCCTCGCTCCTTGATTTCCCGGAAACCACAAAATGAGGCTGAACGAGAGATGACTCGATTTCTCTAGAATAGATTAGATCTCTTCTGGAGGGCGTAAAACGATTTATCCTGAGCCTCATTTCACTACTTCCTGTTTTCACTCCACCAAAGACTAATACTTTCCGTTACTGGGCCATCTAGAACGATTACCTCGGTGTTGTTAAATCTCTCTATGTTTTGAATTTCTGTTTTTGTGGTTAATCCCATGCATAGCACAGTATCCGGCACGGGAAGCTGGTTGCTGTCCCACGATTTGGCCGAGGAAGGAGAGGAAATTAGTAGGACGTCTTGGGCATTCATCTCATCAAATTCTACATTCTTCCCAGAATTTTCATATCCGACCCATGAATTTACAGTAAAACCAGCCGTTTTGAGATTATTTGCCATATTGTTGTTACCAACGCTGGACCTAGGAATCAATAGGTTGACATTTGAGGGAATATTTTCCTTGATGTAGTTTTCAAGTTCCTTGGAGTTACTTGCATTGGCGCATATTGATGCTGGGTTCCCATGTCGAAAACATGAACGAGCTGTTCCGGATCCTATAGCAAGCCACTGAATCTTTCCGAGATCTGGTATCTCCTCAACCATCATCGAAGCGCATCTTGAAGCGAAGGGGGATGTAAGAATCAAAATTGGCCACTGATTTCTGGGAATGGTAGCATCTAGATGGAATTCGGGCCAATTATTTCTAATTTCACTCAGTTCAATAACCGGGGTATTGAGGACCTCAATTCCCATATTCCTAAGTTTGTTACTCATCCTTTCAGAGTTCAGTGTCGACACTAATTTTGATGAATGACCCGGATTCCCCCTGTCATTAGTCACAGCCTGAGTTTCTGGTTGAGGTGTAATTCCGTACTTGTCAATCGGCAGAAGCTGGAAACTATTTCCAGATACATACTCCTCCCTCCAATTTTCAGGTGCCATGTATCCACGCGACTTCCCATTAACACATTCCACTCCAACGGGAGTCTTACACCCGCCTCCGAGGGACTGCAAAATCCTACGTTCTTCACCTACTGATACTTCTGTTGAGTAATCATTGAGTATCTTATTGACCCAACTTAATTCCCCTAGTCTATCTTTCAAGCAATGTACTACTATCGCACCTTGTCCCGGCGCGGTAGGCCAATCTTCTGAACTTATTCTCATCGCATTGATTTCCGAGCTTCCCTTGGGCAATGCATCGAGTAGTGATAGCCTGTGAAGCCCAGCTTCAGCAAGAATAATGCCCTCGACTCTTCCTTGGAGCAACCTCTCAATCCTTGTCTCCACTCTCCCCCGAATTGCCAAAGGAACGACATCATCCCTTTTAGAAAGAAAAAAGGATTGCCTCCTCACAGATGAGGTGCCTATCCTACCGCCCTTGGGAAATGTGTCTAATATTGTCTCTAAATCATGAGATATGGATGAGTTGATTACTTCGTTAAGTTTCTGGGAACCTTCTGCTTTGTATGAGAACAAGATAATATCGGATGTTGGCCCCCTTTCCAGATAGCCTAAAATTGAAATCCTGTCATCGTATTCAACTGGGACATCTTTGCTTGAGTGTATTGCTATATCCACATCACCCGAAAGTAACTTTTCATCGACCGATTTTACAAACTGTCCAACGTTAGCTGACAGATTACCTCCTAATGACAAATCGCCGGTGGATTTGACTCCGATTATCTCTACTTCAGTCCCTTCATCAATTAATTTTCCAGCGACCTCATCCGTTTGCCACATCGCTAACCTAGATGTCCTACTTCCAAGCTTCAACTTTTTCAAGCACTAGCCCCCACGAGAGTGTCTAAGTTATTCAAACGAACCATTTCCCTCATGACGTCAACAGAAATTTCTGACAATAGATTAGAATTGATATCCCTATCTGTGCTCATGACCATGTTCTCAAGCTCGTTTTCGTTGAAAACACTGTCTTGATTACATATCCATGTTGCGATCTCCTTAGAGAACGCCTTCATCTGAGATGCTTCCGACGCCAGGCACCCGAGAGATTCCCATTCTTGAGATTTGGTTTCAAGTGTCGAGTAGACATGTGCCCTGAATCTGGATTGTGTCCTTCCTTTCAATGCTTTCATGAACCTCTCCTCTATTGCCTCTATGATAAGATTTCCAGAGTTGATGGTCTTCTCGTACTCCCATTCTTTTCCTAGCTTGTGAGCGGATCTTATCCAATACTCCATATCCATCAAGTCCCGTTCGGTGCTAAGACCGGTTCTGTCTATGGACGGTGGCCATGAAAAATCCATGACCCTAGTCGTTTCAGGAACTGGCAAGGGATTTCGTTGATTGAATGTTGGGAATGTGTTCCTTATCGTTGATATGACAATTGAGGGATCCTCACTCCCATCCCATTCCTCGAAATTCATGAAATTGATTGAGTCTGATAGCTCCGGTGTTCTTTTCGATGATTCTTCTTTAGATCTAGTTACGACGTGAATATTCTTCTGGCCCATTTCAATTAGAATTTCTACCGCCTTTCTACCCATCGACCCGTATCCAATTACTGTAATGGAGCCTTCGTCGTCCTCACTTATTGCCTCTTTAATTGCCGAGGTACCCAGACTCAACATCGATTCTGGGGTCTTGGTGAAACCAAGCTCTTTCCTCAGACCTCGGTTTGCAGCTACGGCATGATCGAGAAACGTTGCGTTGTGGGTGCCCAGAAGTCCAGATTCCTTGTGCCATGCGATCGCATCCCGGAATTGCCCCATGACTTGTAACTCTCCAATTATGAAGGAATCAAGTCCTGAGCATATCTTAACCAGGTGTCTCCAAGCCTCCATTCCGGTGAAGTCGTCGAACGGAGCATATTCCAATCCTGACGTATCTAGAACACTTTTTGTGAGTCGATTTACCGAACAATCAAATCCAACGAATAGAACTCTGTTACATGTCGAAAACTCAAAAACCTCACATCCCGAGTTTGTGGATATATCCTTGATATGAGACTTTCTTTCATGCTCATTCATTCCCTCGCTGGTTAACGTCTTAACGAATTCAAGGTTATCCTTTGATAGCCTCATACCTATCATGGACAGGCTGTCTATCCTCTTTGCTATGTGGTCATTTTCGCTGGGGGATACGTCCTCCCGCAGAAGCTGACTAAAGTCAAAAGTTACACTCATAGCAATCACCGGGTCTACACGCCCGAAGTTCCGTCTAGCCCACCCCTTATGAACATCGTTTAATCAAATTCTGCGTCTGGGATTTCATTTCCCTTTTTCACGCCCTGTCAAAGTGATGCGGGCTTGATGCAAAATGACATTTACTTTATTTGTGAAACTGCATTAATCAGGTCATGGAGCAAAGTTTGGACCTACAGATTGCCGCTTTGATTTTTCTTGGCGGTACAAAGAACCTCGTCTCCGAAAAAGACCATGGAGGCGCTGAAAGAATGATTGAAGATGATGAGATTGATGGTGATCCATTGAATCCCCCCACAACTAACAATCCCACCCCTCTCGGTTTCATGCTATCGCGCACACCCTTGAATTTCCTGAGTTTAGTCTAAACAGGAGTTTATGAACCGATTTTGTCAAGCGACATCATGGTGAGTCAGGATTCAAGTTGTGTCTACTGAATTTTTCCATTGCAGTCAAATTAAACCCAGCAGAAATCGTGATAGTATGAGTTCAAATTTCATCCCACCGAAGCGGAAGACGAAAGTCGTATTCGTTCAGTTAGGTTCACCGGAGAACCCAACACCAAAGGCCTTGAGGAAATACCTAAGGGAGTTCCTGGGCGATCCTAGACTGATAGATCTGAACCCACTGTTGTGGAAATTCATTCTGAATTTTTTCGTCCTGCCATTTCGTCCAAAAAAATCAGCCAAACTTTACGAGAGGATATGGGACGGGGAAAGCTTCCCATTGATTACCAACACTGCCGAGTTCACAGACAAGGTTAGGGAGAACCTGAAGGAGATAGACCCTGAGGGCTTCGTAGAGGTGAATCACGCCTTTTTGCTATCCCCTCCATATGTCAATGAAGCTGTCTCTTATACACATCTCCGAGCCCACGAGAC
>CAXHBZ010000103.1:0-4499 GCA_964015215.1 uncultured Candidatus Poseidoniales archaeon
GACAGGGTCTGGTGGAGTCAAAGCAATCGGCAATTACGCTCCTGGAATGATACCCTCAAAGATGGCAAAGAAAGAAGGGTATTCCGAAATTATTTACTTGGACGCGGTTAATCACAGGTACATCGAGGAGGTGGGGGCCGCCAACTTCTTCTGCGTGAAGGATGGAGTGATCTCAACGCCTGAGTTAACTGGGACAATCTTACCCGGGGTGACTCGAGCATCCATAATTGAGCTTGCCGAAGCTAGGGGTTACGAGGTCAGGGAAGAAAAGGTGGATGTGGAGTATGCAATGGATGCTGATGAGTGCTTCTGCGTAGGAACGGCGGCGGTGGTGTCCTCGATAGGTAAGATTCAGTACGGGGAGAAAGTGACAGAGTATTACGACGGAAGGGTTGGGCCAGTGACTAAGGAGCTGTACGATAATCTGACAGCAATACAACAGAAGCGCTCACCGGACGAATTTGGTTGGATTGTCGAGGTCGAATGAGAAATCCCAACAGAGTAACATAATTGTGCATCATCAAACTCGAAAGGGCATGAAGGCAGGCCCAGTACTAGTCATTCTGATGATGGTTTCCGTCCCCGCCACGGGTTGCATTCACACTAATGACAACAGTGGATCGGATTTCGTGGAGGAGGAAAACGACATCAGAATATTCGTCACTGGACCTGATGGGATGGCATTAGACATTCCACCCATGCCGATGGAGTTCATCTTCAGTGATGTCGGAGAGGATGGAGCTGAACCCAGTATCGGTATTACTTCCAGTGGTTGCATATTCTTCATCGCATTCGAGAAGGTCATGAGGTCCTGTGACTACGGGCAATCATGGGAGGAAGTTACAGGCCCAGAGTGCTCGTTCACCACAAGCGATCCATACGGGTGGGTAGACCCTGTGACTGACAGGATATTCAATGTCCAGATGCAGGGCTTGGAGACTTCGTGGATTTGCTGGAGCGATGACGATGGGGAGAGTTGGCTGGGGAACCCTCATGACTCTGGGACAACCCCGCTGAATGATCACATTAAACTCGCAACTGGGCCATGGACCAGTAGCGGATATGGGATAGGCGGATCGATTTCTCAGTCACTCTACGATCAGGCTGTTTACTACTGCTACAACAAAGGAGTTGGAATATTCTGCTTCACAAGCTTTGACGGGGGTGCGACATTCGAGGCAGGAGGGCAGATCTTCGGTCTTGCAACCTCAAATGGAGGTCTCCATGGAGCTATCACCAGCGCTCCCGATGGTACCGTTTACGTAACCCCAAGAGTTGAAACGCCAACTGTGATTGTCTCAAAGGATAACGGATTGAGTTGGGACGAATACACAATGGGAGAGGACGTGGGTACACCCTACCCACGAAAGAACTCAGAAGTGGCGACTGATTCCCAATCCAACGCATATCACATCTGGACCGGAGGTGACGAGGGCGTCTACATGTCTAGAAGCATAGACTCGGGTGAGAGCTGGGAGCAAACTAGTATCAGGATTAGCCCGATAGACGTTATTTCGACGACCTTTCCTCAAGTGGATGCTGGGGATCCAGGTAGGATTGCCATCACATACCTGGGCAGTGAAAATTCGAGTGAGTTGGGGAAGCCCGACATAGATGGGGAAAATTGGACAGGGAACGCCCATTATGCAACTACGAACGTCAGCTATCATCTTTACATCACACTCAGTCTTAATGCGCTGGATCCATCGCCCACGTTCTTCACCTACAGAGTCACTGATGACCCGGTACAGATTGGGAGTATCTGTCTGAACAGTGGAGATTGCCGGGATATTGGGGGATCTAATAGAAATTTACTGGACTTTAATGATCTGCACATAGACAGAGAAGGGAGGGTTTTCGTTGCTTTTGCGGATGGTTGCACTGACTCGTGTGCTTTAGATTCAAATTCCACCGCCGAAGACTCACGGAGTAGACGAGGTTCAGTTTACTATCTTGGCAGTGGGCCCAGTCTATATGACTCGGTTGGCCTGATGGATATACCGTTCTGATTAGGGATAGAACAAGAATGCCGCTCCCAGAACCACGTATGTTCCCAGCAACATTGCACCTTCTAGCCAGTTTGACTTACCATCAGAGGCGATCACGTTGACTATCAAGACAGCAAGAAACGCAGAAACGGTCTCCAGTAACCCAAATTCGAATGTGAGTGGGACGTTTAGAGCCCATGCCACTAGGATCATCATCGGAGCTACAAAAACCGCAATCTGAGTGGATGATCCCATTGAGATTGCAAAGGAGAGGTCCATCTTATCCTTGCCCGCAACTACCACGGCAGTGAAATGCTCAGCCGCATTTCCGAACAGGGGCAGGAGTATTACTCCAATGAATAGATGGGGGAGGCCTAGCCCCTCGTCTGAGGCTGCATATTCCACCGAGTGAACAAGGATTTCCGCCATCCATGAAACAAGAATTGTAGCTACAACCAAGAGAGTAATTGCATCACGCTTACTCATCTCAGGAGTCTCGTGTCCATGTGCTTCCGTAGCAAATAAATCTACATGGGACTTGAACTGGAAGTACAAAAATAGGCCGTATAGGAAAAGGAGCACGATGGCGGCGACGTGACTCAGTTGCGTTACACCCTCTTCACCCTCGACACCACCCACGGTTGAGTTGAATACGGTTGGAATAATCAGGACAATCATCGCCAACATCATCAGTGAGCCATTAGAACTAACTTGGGTCCCAGAAAATTTCTGCTCGGAGAAATTGATTCCGCCCCACAAAAATGCCAGACCCATGACAAGCAGTAAGTTTCCAAGTATGCTCCCAATTAAGCTAGCTTGGACCAGTCCTATCATCAGCTCCTCTGTATCACTCCCTGTGGCGGCTTTTGACGCAGTGTAAATCGCGAGTAGGGCGATTATCATTTCAGCGGCGTTTCCGAATGTCGCATTGAGCAAGCCTCCAAGTGATTCCGATGTGTAGAGTGCAATCTCTTCGGTCGCCCTGCCCATGAGGAAAGCAAGAGGCATGATGGCCAGAAGAGAGAAGATGAAAGCCAAGGACTCGTCATGCGCCACATAACTGAAGTAGAGCGTTATTGGAAGTGCTATCAATAATAGGTTCAGCTTGCTGTCTCTGGGATTCATTGCTTGAACCCAGCTAATCTCGGAAGACATGTCAATCGTCCTTCCCAGAGGCCCATATGTGGTGAATGTTGTGATGAAGTAGGAGCTTTCATTGCTTCTCGCTAGGACGGGTTAGCATGCACGGCATGCGAAGACTGGCGCTGACAGGTGCCCCCGCTTCGGGAAAGAGTACCATCTCAGAACTACTCAAACTTGACGGGTTCGATATCTTGACAGTCGAGTCGCTCGCGTCTGAGAATAACTGCATAGGTGAGTTGGACCCGCGGGATGGTGCACGTCCAGTTGATGTAGAGGCACTGAACGAGGCACTTCGTGACGCATGGAAGGAGTCACCCGAAAATATGACCATAATAGATGGTCACCTTTCTCACCTTTTACCTGTTCAAGGAGTGATTGCGCTCAGATGTAATCCTGAAATCTTACAGAGTCGATTGGTCCTTCGTGACTACACCGGATCCAAGATTGACTCGAACGTGGAGTGGGAGTTTATTGGTGGGGCATGGAACGAATACGACCCTGAGATTCCATGGGTCGAGTTTGATACATCGGAAATTTCCCCAGGGTCGATTGTAGAACTTGTTCGGTTGTGGATTTCAGATGGCTTCAAGCGCAACACCCCTGACACGGCAATAGATTGGATCGAGGGAGGGCCAGGCGATGTTTGAGAAAATGCGTGAAAGATGGACTAACGCAATTCATCCACTTGTCATTAGGATGGGCGATCTCGACCCCAGTTCCCTTACTTGGGCCAGTTTAGGTCTGGCAATCCTCTCATTCTACTTCTTGTCTCAAGCAACGGGGGACTCAACCGGATCGTTTTGGATTGTCGGTGGCGTACTACTAATTCTGGTTGCTGGTGTTTTAGACGCTCTCGATGGAGCGTTAGCTAGACATCAAGGTACCGATGGGCCATATGGAGACTTCCTCGACCATACCATAGACAGGTTGGTCGATGTAGGTCTCCTCGTAGCAATTGGCATGAACACGAGTTTTGTCGATGACCCGAGTACTGGCCTAGTTGCAGGACTCCTGACTTTGTTTGGTTCCTACATGGGCACTCAAGCCCAATCGGTTGGGTTAGGCCGTATTTACGGAGGTTTCTCCAGAGCGGACAGAATGGTTTTGACTATTGTCGGTCTTCTGACGGCAGCATGGCAGGCTTACTCAGGCACGCCGGGAATCTCGATGAATTCCATGCATTGGGTTATCGAAATTATGAACCTTGGAAACAGTGAATTGAATGGTATGACATTCGTTCTGGCAATTTCCGCATGGGGAGGGGCCTACACGTTCCTCATCAGATTCATCAAGACTCGTTCACAGTTACTCTAACGGCCGAGGTACGCTTGTGACTAAACGGTATCCTACCACACTTAGTTTAGGGTA
>CAXHBZ010000104.1:0-4450 GCA_964015215.1 uncultured Candidatus Poseidoniales archaeon
TCAGATGGGTCGTAAGGAAGACAACATCAAGAGAGCTACAGAGATAATGCACGACCGAGAGCATATCAGAAACATCGCGATCGCAGCACACATCGATCACGGAAAGACTACTCTCTCGGACAATCTAATTGCAGGAGCAGGGATGATGTCAGAGGATTTGGCAGGAAAGTCAAGGGTGCTAGATTTCGATGAGCAAGAGAGTGCACGAGGAATCACAATCAATGCCGCAAGCGCATCAATGGTCCACGTCGTTGACGGTCAAGATTACTTGATCAATCTCATAGATACCCCCGGTCACGTAGATTTCGGTGGGGACGTTACTAGGGCCATGAGAGCCGTGGACGGATGCATTATCCTTGCCTGTGCGGTCGAAGGTACAATGCCCCAGACGGAAACAGTAGTCAGGCAGGCTCTCAAAGAAAAGGTTAGGCCTGTACTTTTCATCAACAAGGTTGACCGGTTGATCAACGAGCTCCAAATAGACGGTCCCGAGATGATGACTAGGTTCGAGAAAATAATTACCAAGGTCAATAAATTAATTTCCACATACGCCCCAGCCGACCTAGGGAAGGAGTGGCAAGTATCAGTTCAGAAGGGAACTGTGGCTTTTGGGTCAGCGTACTACAACTGGGGCATGTCGATTCCCTACATGCAAAAGAGCAATATAAATTTCAAGCAGATATTCGAGTATTGCCACAATGACAACCAAAAGGAGCTTGCTAAACTCGCACCGGTGCATACGGTCCTGTTGGATATGACGGTAGAGAAACACCCCTCTCCCGTCGTCGCACAGAAGTACAGAATTCCAAATATCTGGCAAGGGGACCTAGAATCCGGTGTCGGAAAGGCAATGATGGAATGTGATCCAGATGGACCCCTCTCACTCATGATAACCAAAATATGGATGGATCCACACGCAGGAGAAGTAGCCGTTGGCAGGGTTTATTCAGGCAGTATCAAGCATGGGGAGTCTGTTTGGGCCATAGGCGCCGCAAAAGCCGAGAGAGTTCAGCAAGTGGGAATGATGGTAGGGGGAGATAGAATTGCAACCTCAGAAGTCACCTCAGGTAACATAGCCGCAATCACCGGAATCAGAAGCGCGGCCGCAGGCGTGACCATAGCCAGGGAGAAAGATGCACCACCGTTCGAAGCGATAAGGCACATCTCAGAGCCGGTAGTCACTGTCGCAGTCGAGCCAAAGTCCATGAAGGACCTTCCTAAGTTCATTGATGCTCTAAGAGGGCTAGCGAAGGCTGACGCCTCACTGGACGTGTCGACCAATCAGGAAACTGGCGAAGCTCTCCTGGCCGGAATGGGGGAACTTCATCTCGAGATTACGGTCTACAGACTAGAAGAGGAACAGGGAATTAAAGTGAAGGTCAGTGAACCAATCGTCGTTTACAGGGAATCGGTTCAAAGTGACAACAAAGGCAGGCCGTTCGAAGGCAAATCCCCCAACAGGCACAACAGGTTCTACATCGAAACCGAGCCACTACCAGACATCGTCGTCGAGAAGCTAAGGGCTGGCGAGTTCAGAGATGGAGCGGTCAGATCCAAAGACGCCAAGGAAATAGGCGATCAGTTCGCCGAATATGGGATGGACAAGGATATGATGCGTAAAATTTACGCGATAAACGGCACTAATGTCCTAGTTAATGACACCAAGGGAATACAGAATCTCCACGAGACAAGAGAGCTAATTATCGATGGATTCAACGATGTCTGCAAAAAAGGTCCGGTTGCAGATGAGCCACTGATGGGCGTTTTGGTCAGACTAGTGGACGCAAAGCTTCACGAGGATGCTATCCACAGGGGCCCTGCACAGACTATTCCAGCGGTCAGGAATGCAGTCAAAGGCGCGTTCATGAGGTCTAGGCCTGTTATTTTTGAACCGATTCAAAAAATCCAGATAGATTCTCCAAATGATGTGATTGGGGGCGTAACTAGGGAGGTATCTACCAGGAGAGGGATAATCGAAGACATGCCTGTTGAGGACGGTGTGACCAAGGTCATAGGAACTATCCCCGTAGCAGAAACATTCGGATTCTCCAACGATATCCGTGCGGCAAGTCAAGGAAGAGCTATCTGGAACATGGAAAATGCAGGTTTCGTACACCTACCACCGAATCTGTATGAGAAAGTAACCGGAGAGATTAGGGAAAGGAAGGGGCTGAAGGCAGAGATACCCGGAGAGTCTCATTACCAGGATTGATTAGTTTATTCTGACTAACTGGTAATCTGTCATCTCTCTGAGGATTTTGACGGACTCTGACTCTCCGAGGACGTCAAGGCATGAGTGTGCTTTGGAGTGGTGAAACATTGCCCTATCCATCGCATATTGAATAGAACCGTTGTCATGCAGCTCTTGCACCGCATTGGCCAGCAAGTCTGAGTCGCAATCCCCTGAACCATACGCTTTGTTGAATGAAGGCAAATCGTTTCCAGAATCTAACGCATGAATTGCAATCAGCGTCCTCTTTCCCTGTAATATGTCAGAGCCGGCTGGTTTCCCTAGAGTCTCGGTGTCCCCTGTGATGTCAATCAGGTCGTCCATCAGCTGGAAGCAAAGGCCCATATTAAGCCCCCAATCAGCCATTGACTGTACGACTTGGTCATTGGCCCCAGAGAGCTTAGCCCCCGTCATCGCACAGGTTTCGAACATAGCAGAGGTTTTTCCCGCAATCATCTCTATGTATTCATCTTCAGAGACTTCATCCCTTTTCTCGAATTCCATATCGATCATTTGTCCTTCCGCAACTCTTCTCACCATCTCTCCGATGGACTTGACAAGGAAAACCAAAACCTCGGCCTCTATGTCTTCAGATTCCGCCAAAATCTCAAATGCAACTGCAAGCATAGCATCCCCTGCGTTGATTGCCGTCGCATCATCGTACGCTACGTGTACGGCATCCAATCCTCTTCTGATGGGGTCCTGATCCATGATATCATCATGGACTAATGTGAAGTTATGGATAATCTCAATTGAGGCTCCCAGAGTGTTATGGCCCGGATTAGATGATCCTACTGCATCGCCAACAAGCCTCGGAATAATTGCCCTGAGCCTCTTACCTCCTCCTGTGAATAAGTGTTTCATCGCCCCATGAAGCCTTTCCTGCTTTATCTTAGATAAGCTTCTGAGTATCTCCCCTTCCACAGATTCTCTGTGACTTTTCAGAGCGGTCATCAGAGCTGTCCCCGGAGGTGCGGCACTTCCATGGATATTTACTTCTCCAAACTTCACCACTCCACTCCTTTCCTCGATGTCCATAACATTGGGATATCCGTCCTGTAAAAACTCATTCCAGAGAAGTCTGAACCAAGGTGCAACTATCTCGTCTTCCCATTTTCCTATGCCACTCATGATTTTCTCAATCTCTTCTGCGTCTGCCCAACAATGGCTCGAAATTTCATTTCGGTTAGGGGTGACCTCCAAGCTGTCCACCTTTGCAACGAGGACATGGTCAACTTCGTTCTCCACCCAGTCATCATCCCATCGACACTTATATTGAAATGTCCCTATGTGGTTGAAGGACAATGTGTTAGCTACTTCTTGGCTAATCCCCAACTCCTGTGGAAGCTTCCTTCTTGCGGCATTTATACAACCTTGAATAGGGTCCCCATTTTCCCCTTCGATGTCCAATGGATGGCTACAGCAAGTGTTGGCCCAAATACCTGGAAAGGTTATTTTCTCCCTAGATCGCTGTTGAACCAGAAGCCGTCCTTCTGAGTCAAATATGAGGACGCTGAACGCCCTGTGCAATAGTCCCTTCCCGTAGTGGCAGGACAGTTTACTTTCACTTCCAATGGGCAAGTCGTCAGTATCAACCAGGATACACCTCTCCTCCATCATCTCGGCCTGTGTGCCATCATGCCCAGAGAGGGCTCCGTTTACTTCGGCCATGGTGGCGCGACAAACGTACGACATATAACAGAATCCAATCAACTAACTATTTTCGTACCAATGGTTGTGCCGTTCTGGAGTAGGTCAGACAGTCTTTCCGGGTAGTTGCCGTTGATGAACCAGACCTCCTCTACCTTCTCCGAAATAAGAGACGCCCTATCCGCCTTCAGTTCTATCCCTCCAGTGACATCCTCGTCACTTTTGTGTTCCGTCTCAACAAAATCTCCCGATTTCCATAACTTAATCAATCTGGATCCATCAACGTTAGGAGGTTTATCCATCATCCCGTCTGCATCTCCAAGGAAGAATACACAATGTGTTACAGACGATATCTCAAGAGAAATTCTTGCCATTAAGTCGTCCCCAGAAAGGATTCCAAATTCGGAGTCCCCTTCAACATCTACCACATCTCCAAAAGTAACCGGCACAACATTGGCAGGGCACGATTGAATGAGGGAAACATCCCCCTTGAATGTGGGCCCTGTATTTTTGGCCCAGTCAGATGGAGGGAAGGTCCTGGTCTTCACCCCTCTGTCTTGAAGTGACTGC
>CAXHBZ010000105.1:0-4328 GCA_964015215.1 uncultured Candidatus Poseidoniales archaeon
ATGTTGTAGCGTCTCGTGGGCTCGGAGATGTGTATAAGAGACAGATCTACATCTGGGTCAAACGTACATGACGATGGCTGTCGATCAAAAAAATTGATTTCGGATATCGGCTGTAATGGGCTAGTAGATGCATTCGGAAAATTCTCATCAACTATTCCTTGGATTGTATTTTCTATCCTATCAATTAACCTGTCCTGAACGGAAAGTCCATCTCTCAATAAATCACGATAGTTTCTTATGTAGTCAGCAGGAATTCCATCGGAGGGAATACTGTCTCCTTGTAAGTCTAGGTCTGATAGTCCCAATTCTGCCCTTGGAATCTCATGAATGGCGAGTTCTAGACTCATCCCTATGGATGATGCACTCTCCATGGAAATCACAACATGGCCCTCTATCCACTCATTATTGGGAGTAGAGTCTAGTTCTGAGTCATAGTCATCGCAAACACCATTTCCATTTTCCCAAGTTGAACAAATCAGATTCGTTACTTCAGCATCTCCGGGAGGAGGGGCAGCATGAGCCAATGGCGCGGACAGCAGAACCAAGACCAGCGCAATGCATGTACGCACGTACGATGGGGGCTGTGATATACCATAAGTCTGAATCCGTGATGTTCACCCCGGCGTGCATGAATAGGGAGGGGCCCCATGAACGGCTGCACGATTCAATCTCCTCATTTCTTGGTAGAAGTCCCCCTGATGGCATTCCACGGAAATGGGAAAGATTCTCTGATATTGCCATTCTTCCAGCTGATTCTTTCAGGGGGAGTGATTGGGAAGAAATACTCGGCCCTGACCTATGGGAATCTGTCGCCAAGGGCTTGGATGTCAAGAGAGTCGGGATAATGGGCGAGGTTTCGGGAAGCACCCGAAAGAGTGGCGTAAAGATGGTGTACGGTGAGGATGACTGGGTGATCAGAAGGGAAAATGGTGTTGACTATGGTTATCATTTGACCAAATGCATGTTCTCGGCAGGAAATGTGAATGAGAGGAGGAGAATGGGTGAAATTGTGAGTACGGGCGAAGTGGTGGTTGATTTGTTCACGGGAATAGGTTACTATTCCCTTCCGATACTAGTTCACTCTGAAGCTAGTCATGTTCACTGTTGCGAGTGGAATGATGACGCAATAAAATCTCTGGAATGGGGCCTGAAAAGGAATGATGTCGAGGCGAGATGTACTATCCATCGAGGAGACAATAGGGATACTTCGAAAACAATAGGCAAGGTTGCCAACAGGGTAGTTATGGGACTGTTACCCTCCTCTGAAGGTAGCATTGGAGCCGCAATGGAGGTTCTATCAAATTCGGGAGGAGAATTGCACATACACGGATTGGCCAAGCCGGGAGAGTATTCTTCTTTGGCGGAAAGAATAGTGACCGAGATTGAGGGCTACAGAATGGGGTACAATGTCGAGATTGAGAAATTGAATCGTATCAAGAGCTATGCTCCGCATTGGGATCATGTAGTTGTTGATGTGTTGTGCCATAATCCGTTGAACTCAAGTTGAGAGACCCATTCCCAAAGCCATGGTCAATGATTGGTTATTGCAGGCTTCGGCGTCTTACAATAAACGTTCCAGGGATTTTCGTGATGACTATGCGGCTATCTTGCTGATGCCCATTGGGACTCTTTCATCGATAATTGACTGGACATTTAAGTCACTACCTGATGAGATACTAGTGGGAATAGACCCCAATCTGCAGTTACCGCATCCCGTCGGCGTGGACGAGGAGTATACCGGTACTGATTTCCAACCTGGACTGTTCGCAGGGCAAGGATATGTCATGGGGAGACCTCATCTCGTGAATAGAGGGGACTCCTTTTCTGTACATCACGTACCTGAGGAATGGATAGATGATTTGTTCACCGAGGATAGGGGATCTCGAGGAGGGAGGTTCACTCACTGGATTCACTCCCACCCTAATGCGGTCGCGGTGCCGAGCGGTGCCGATGCTGATGCCTCTCAATGGACGGACGGTTGCGATATGATTCTTGGAGTGAGGTTCTCTCCCGAGGGAGTTCTTCCTTGGTTCGATGAGGTTGGAGGAAGGAGGAGGGAGCTTTCGACAGCAGACTCAACGGTTCATCAATCCCAAAATCTCGATCCTCTCCCATACGTGGGAAGGGCGTCAACTGGTCACGTTATTCACGGCTTGGAGATTATTGCATTCCACAGGACGGGATTGGGTGTGAATCTAATAATAACTGATAGCAATGGAGTCCCGATCAGCCCAAATTTGAGTCCTTAAAGACATGTTCCCTGAAGTGAGAAAGCTCCTCTATACTGCCTCTTATGTCATCCAATGCCCTATGACCAGATGGTTTAGAGAACCTCGGTGAGTCCGGGTACCATCTGCGCACGATTTCCTTTACAGATGTTACATCAACGCTTCTGTAGTGGAAGAACTCATGCAATTCCGGCATGTATCGTCTGAGAAACCTCCTATCTTGGCCTATGGTGTTCCCGCAGAGAGGAGGGACTCCCGCGAGGCAGTGCTCCATCAGGAATTCCAAGGTTAGCCTCTCGGCTTCAGCTATAGGGACTCCATCTGTCCTCACCCTCTTCAACAGGCCATTCTTAGTGTGATGGGTTAGATTCCAATCATCCATCTTCTGCAACTCTGACTCTGGTTGATAAATGGCCAGAGATGGCCCCTCGGACACAATAGTTAGATCGCCCTCGGTGACAATTGTAGCAATTTCAATTATCTTATTCTCGATTGGGTCCAAGCCAGTCATTTCCAAATCTAGCCATACTAGCCTCTCCTCCATGAGTATCGGCGACGGCGTGGGCGTCTTGAGTGTTGGGGGGCCAGAATCATAGGGTTGACCGCTCGGGCAGGGTCATGAGTGCGGTGAGCTATGTCGGTCTGCTGAGATCTAATGCCCCGTACCGTAGGCTATTCACTGCCAATGAAGTTTCATACATCGGAGACTGGTTCTCCATGATCGCGTTGTTCCTTTTAGCGGGAGAGGCCTCGGATAATTCCCCTCTGGCGATTGCCGGAGTTCTGGCTACAAGGAGTTTCACTTTCGCCCCGCTTGAGCCTCTGACGGGGATGCTAGCAGATCGCTATCCTAGGAAGTGGCTGATGGTTTTCGGTAATGTTTGGTCATTCGTCATTCTAATTTCAGCACTAAGTTTCGGGATGCTGGACTCCCTTGAATCTGTTTACCTACTTGGAATGGCAATGGTCGTGGGCAGGGCAATTTCCTCTAACGCAGAGTCTGCGTATGTCCCGAATATCTGTACCAGAGAAGAGCTGTTATCAGCAAATGCTCTCTCATCCGGAGGATGGTCTGCGGCCATGGGAATAGGTGCTGGTATCGGTGGATTAACAATTTCCAGATATGGGATAGAAACAGCCCTCTGGATAGATTCGTTAACTTTCCTTGTCGCTATTCTGCTTATCATTTCCCTCCCACACGGTGGCCCAGACAAGTCTATTCAAAGGTCATATTCCCCAAAAGCCATGCTTGGTGAGATTATTTCTGGTTGGAGTTATATCATCTCCAAGCCATCGATAAGGAGGGTGGTTTTAGCAAAGGCGATGTGGGCTTCTGGTGGAGGTGCCCAAGTATTTCTATTAATCTTGATAGGTAAGGAAGCGGGTTTCGGAAATGTCGCTGCTGGCATTGGAATACTGTACATGGCGAGAGGTTTCGGTTCTGGCTTCGGACCCATAATCAGCAGGAGGTTTATGGCCGATCAGTTGCTAATCCCATATCTGTTGGGAGGAGTGTTGGTGATTAGTGGGGTCTTTTACATCGCGGTTGCGGCTTCAGAATGGACGATGATAATCCTGGTTTACGTATTCATATCGCACGCCGCAAGCGGCGTCAACTGGGTGTTGTCGACCACTATGCTCCAAAAGAGATCTGAAGACGAGTGGCTGGGTAGGGTCTTTGGAACCGATTCACTGGGAATAACTCTCACGATGGGACTTTCCACTGTAGCCGCAGGATTGATTCTAGAGAATGATATACTATCTCTGAGAGAGACAATAATTGTTACAGGAGCATTGCAGATACTAGCTGGAATACTATGGATAATTTTAGCTACTCCCAGTGAGAAAAGAATGCTAGATAAGTTGGTCTAAGCCTATCAGAACCGCTATTGGCGCTATTGAGAAAATTATGTTCTGGAATAGTGACTTTGCCGATGCCTGAACCCTTTTCGTTACTTTATCCTGAATCTGCCTGTCGAGCTTTTCCATCACAAGGTTGGCCGGTTCTTTGACCCTTCCAAGAATTTCCTCTAATGCATCTGCTCCTTTGTCAAGTAGAGAATACAACACCTCTGTCATTGGATTTCTCTCCTTAACAAT
>CAXHBZ010000106.1:0-4221 GCA_964015215.1 uncultured Candidatus Poseidoniales archaeon
ATTCAAAACCGAATTAACAACACTCATCAAGAATAAGAATCATCTCTACCTTTTCGAGGGTATTAATCTGAATATAGACTCTATAGTAAGTGACCAATGGACCGGGGATATTTCCGATCCTAGACCTCACCTTGACAAAATGAGATCTATTAAATCACCAGCTGAGATTGAGATTATGAAATCTGCAGCGGCGATTGCCTCTGAAGCCCACATAAACGCAATGTCGGTAACCAAGCCATCAATTGGCGAGTGGGAGATTCAAGCTACAATTGAAAATCACTTCACATCTAATAGGGCACAAAATAGCTACAATCCCATTGTGGGAGGTGGTGATAATGCGACGATCTTACATTACAGCTCAAATTCAGAAAAAATTGATGACTCAGAATTAGTACTTGTTGACGCCGGATGCGAAGTTAGCGGTTACGCATCTGATATAACTAGGACCTGGCCTGTAAATGGTAAATTTACCCAACCACAAAGAGAGATTTATGAATTGGTACTCAAAGCCCAGATTTCCGCAATCCAAGCATGTAAACCCGGTTCAGCATGGGACTCTATGCATAGGGCGGCCTCTGAGGTAATTTCTCGAGGCTTGATAGAACTGGGGATATTGAAATGCTCTCTAGAGGAAGCTTTGGGCAAGAACCTAGATGGAGAATATAGGAAATTCTTCATGCATGGAACAGGACACATGCTTGGATTAGATGTCCATGATGTTGGAGGAGGTAGACAAGGTGGGAAACCCGGCCCGATACTCTCACCAGGTATGATCGTAACAGTTGAACCAGGGCTTTACTTTGCCTCTTGGAGAGAGGATATAAAAATCCCATCGAGATATTCTGGTATCGGAGTGAGGATAGAGGACGATGTACTAGTAACTGAGAGTGGACCATTGGTTCTTTCCAATGGATGCCCAAAGACAATCGATGAAATAGAGTCAATCGTCGGGAGTGGATTGTAGATGAATTCCTCTGATATACTATTATCCCAGCTAGCAGATAATCCTCCTAGGATTTCTGTTGAGGAGGCGATTATATTGTATGAGGATGCAGATCTAGGTGATTTGATGTATGTAGCTTCTGCAAGGAGGGCTGCGATAATCCCAGGCAACGAGGTAACATACCTAGTTGATAGAAACATCAACTATACCAACGCATGCACGATCAATTGCCAATTCTGCTCATTCTATAGACCTCCTGATCATCCTGAAGCTTACACACAGTCATTTGATGACATCAGTCTTCGTGTTTCTGAGCTTGAGGATATAGGCGGATCTAGGATTCTGATGCAGGGCGGAGTAAATCCAGATTTACCGTTATCATGGTACACTGAATTAGTTTCAAGATTAAACGAAAAACACCCAAAAATTCACCTTGATTGTTTTTCCCCCATAGAAATAGAGGGAATAGCTGAGATATGCGGGATATCGACCAGAGAAGTCCTCAGGAGATTGAAAGATTCTGGTATGCACGGTCTTCCGGGAGGAGGGGCAGAGATGTTAGTTGATAATGTAAGGAATAACATTTCCCCCAAAAAAGGATCCTCATCTAACTGGATCAAGGTCATGCGAGAAGCCCAAGATTTAGATCTAATCACTTCCGCAACCAACGTTATAGGGTTTGGAGAATCATCTGCAGACAGAGTGCTTCATATGGAACTAATAAGAAATGCTCAGGATGAGGCGATAATGACCGGATCACTAGGCTTCACCTCATTCATATCTTGGCCCGTTCAGTTACAAAACAACGTATTTGGATCTAGGAACAAAGGCGAAAACAGAAAAAAGCTGGGGGCTTCATCTTCGGAGTACCTCAGGCACGTAGCAATTTCCAGATTATTTTTCGACAATATAACCCACATACAAGCTTCATGGCCAACAATGGGCATGGAAATAGCACAACTTGCATTGTCCGCTGGTGCAGATGATGCTGGCTCTACGATGATGGAAGAAAATGTGGTCTCGGCCTCTGGTACCAACAAGACGAAGGCCACTGAAAGGGAGCTCCAGAGGATTATTCTAAGATCGGGCTACACACCAAGAAAAAGAGATTCTGAATACAACCTTCTAGACACTGAAATAATAGATGATAGGATGATTCACTCTCAACCCCCGCTCCAATGAGACTATGCCTCAGACCTGCCGCTCCTAATTGGAAGGTCCTGGAATCCTATTTCCTTGGACGGGAAATCAACCGTTATCGGCCTTACCCATTTCATCTTCAAACCACCATCTTTCTCCGCCTCAATCACGATTTCCCAATGAATCGCAATCATCGCGGAATAAATTGTTCCCGGCCATGGATTTGGTGGTCCTGAAATTTTTAACGGGAAGTCTCTCAATAGCTCCCAAGGGCCAAAATCTTGAATTCTCATTGGTTCTAAATGAAGTAATCTGCCTCTGCCTACAGTCATCGGGAGTGACTCCCCAACTCCAGTGCCATGTTCGTCAGCAGTGGTTATCCTCCTTTCAGGAAGTTCGGTGGACATTCCTGGTGGCGGCTGCCCTATCCTCCTGCGTCCGGTTGCTCTCAAGAGTACCTCTCTCTCAGGTATTGCAACCCCGACTTGTATTCTGGCTCTTGTAGCCACTATTCCCTTTGGGAGATCAATGTTTGATATCTCTACAAATTCAGTACTCACATTTTTGATTTCTATCTCTGGATTAGGCAAAGGGTTCGCTATATACTCGTTCTGCCTTCTAATGTCCTTTATATTGGCCAAGACACGTACTAGAATTGGTAGCATGAACACTGGAAAGGCTAACACTATCATCAGGGGATAGTCAAGGGGCCCAATACTGATTGATGTGAATATATCATTGGGTATGAGTTCAATATTGATTAATGCGGGTTCAAGGGCGTGTAACAAGAGTGCTGTGACAAGGGTAAAAACTCCTGGGAATATGGTTTTTCTGGAAATTTTATGCAGTGGATCCGGTTCAATATACCAACCATTTCTTGTTCTCATCAAAAAGGGCAAGGTTGTATATGTTACCTCCTTTGATATCATAGGTAAATTAACATCCTTCTCTCTGACGGGTCTCCATTCTAAAAGCCACGATTTATCATTACCGATTTTAAATTCGGGTGGAGGAGGCGTTTCAGACTCAAGCAAGACTTCCACTAGGGGAATCCCCTCAGGATCTCTATTTTCGTGATCAAAGGGTGGATACCTCACTCTTTGGACGGATCTATGCATACTAACCCCAAATTACCGCGGATGCCGCTTTCGTCGCTAATGATCTGAACTCTGGAACCTCTTTGAGTAACCTAAGACCCAACGGAATTGGATTGTCTATTTCCCCTGACTCATTAATTATCCTGGTTACCTCAGGTCTAGACCACACCTTGAAAACCTTCTCTAGCTCATCGTCGGTGACTTCGGTCAGAAAAGCGTCTCGTAGGGCCCTAGCTCTATTCAATTTCTTTCTGATAGGGCCGAGAATCTTAACAAGGCCCTTCATGTGATTATCTCCTAAATGGTTATTTTTTATGCATTTGGATAATTCAGGTACTAGCAAATCTACTTGGTCGAAACCCGTACCTATCCCACCTCCTGTTGTGGGTTTACATGCTCCAGAGGCATCTCCAAATAAGGCAACTCTTTTCCTTAGTGGGAATTTAAGGAGCCCACTAGGTACAGGTCCACCAAACCTACCAACTATGTTGCAATTGTCAAATCTTTGTTTCCATATGGACGAACTCATCAAATTTTCTACCATCGTTTCACAAGATTTCCCAGAGAGTAAATCTGCTCTACTCCACATGCCAATTCGAGTAGTATCCCCTGAAGGTATCGCCCATGCGAAAAACCCCGGTGCAATGTTGCTTCCGGTGAACATATCTAATTGCCCCTCTGCTCCGTTATATCCTGTTACTTCGACTTGGTAGCCTATCATCATCTCCTTGGGCCTACCCATTTTCATCGTTCTTCTTACCCATGAATGGGCACCATCACAGCCACAGACCAACGCACACCTGACCTTTGATACTATTCCGTTGTGGTCTAAAGAAAGTTGTGCATATTCATCTTCTATCAAAATGTCAATCGGCTTGCTGTTTAGCGCGATATTAGCACCAGAATCTACTGCTAGACGCACTACCCCCTCATCGAATTTCTTTCTACAAACAGACCATGTTCTAACTCTAGCCGGGGAACCGATGTCAACTGTGGTTCCTTCGGGACTGTTTATTCTGGCTCCCCATATTGGGGCTGTCT
>CAXHBZ010000107.1:0-4145 GCA_964015215.1 uncultured Candidatus Poseidoniales archaeon
GATGTTGTAGCGTCTCGTGGGCTCGGAGATGTGTATAAGAGACAGACCCAGGAGGCATCCAATTCCGTGTCCGCTCTTGAGGGAATAGGTGGGCAGAATTTCCTCTCCGAGGTCAGGGTGAAAACGATGGTGCCCATTGTTTGTGGGGTTTCCCCGGATGGTTCGGCTGTATCCGTATCACATTCCATGGGCGACTTCGAAATCGACATAACCTCTCACCAGAATGGAATATCATGGCTCTCCGGGTTCCTCAAATCACTACCATCTTCTGGAACCGGTATCAGTGGCATCAAAGTCGCCGCCTCTTGGTAGTAAATCTCTCATTGAGCCACATTTCGGACTTTTATCAGAAACCCCTTTTGAAGGGACGTCCTTTCGCTCGGACCCGCGAGGCCACAAGCATGTCACTGAAATTGGGTCCGGCAGGTGTGCCTCTTTCCTGCAAAGGCCGTACAATCGTAGAGGGCATGGACGACATCACCGCTCTTGGCCTAGAGGCAATGGAAATACAAACGGTCAGGCCTGTTCAACCAAAGCATTTCGACCAGTATTGGCAGGCGGGGATCCTGTCATGGGATTCTGGGATTGAGATGAACCTCCATGGCCCGTACTACGCTGAGCTTCTAGGAAACCGAAGAGAGAGAAACAGGTCACTGGCGAAGATGGAGGCATCAATGCAGGCAGGCGCGATAATTAACGCAAGACACCTAGTTTACCATGTAGGGCCGTATGGTGAGTATGAACCAGGGACTGAGGCCAACGAGCAGGTAGCAAATATTTTCTCAGGGATCGTAGACAGGGTCAGAAGCATCTGGGGCGAACAGGATGAGGACGCCTACACTGCCTTTCCTTGGATCTCAGAGCAGGAGCCGTCCCTTGTCGGAGTTGAAACCTCAGGAAGGCAGGAGCTGTGGGGCACTGTGGAAGAGGTCCTCGAGGTCTGTAATCACGTTGATGGAACCGTCCCGGTGCTGAACCTCGGGCATATTCATGCCAGAGGACACGGCTCAATGAGGACAAGCGAGGACTATGCAGAACTCTTTGACATGGTCAGAGAGACTTATGGCGGCAGCAAATTCTACTGCCACTTTGCCGGGATAGAGCATAGGATGGGGAATGCCCTGCACTACACCCAAATCAAGAAGTCCGATTTGAAGTTCGAACCATTCGCCGAGTTCCTCGCCGAGGAGGGGGATTGGATGGATATCACTATCATTTCCGACTCCCCTCTCCTTGAGCATGATGCTATGTACATGATGCAACATTACGACAAGGCCAGACAAAGGCTGATGGAGATCAGGGCACGTGACGAAAGAAGAATCAAGCTTGCCAAGGAGAGTGGACTCACTCCTGAGGAGCTCGAGCTACTAGAGCAAGAAGTGGCCGAAGCTAAGAGCAGGGATGAGAAAGAAGAATCTAAGCCCTCCGCGGTTGCCTCCAAGTCCCCGACGAAGATGATGTCATTCGATACCCCAGAAGATGATGACGACTTGTTCTAGAACAGTTTCTTTTGGACTCCGCTACTTGGTTTGGGCTTCCTCCTCCTTGGTTTGCTCCGACTACCATGAAGCTCCAGTACCCTCTTGCTGATTGACCTAGCTTCCTCGCCCCCTCTGGCCGCATAGCTCCTACTCACTCCCGACTTCCTACTTTCAACCTCGTCCAGTATTGGCGTCGGGTATGTCACGCCAATCAAACAAGATAACTCACTCTGAAGTTTATCTGGCATTTTCCATGGCTCGTGGATGAATTTAGTAGGTACCATGGAGAGTTCGGGGACCCATTTCCTGATATACTCGCCTTCTGGATCTTGGTCCCTTCCTTGCTTGGTCATCGAATAGGCTCTGATTGTGTTAATCCCAGTCGTCCCCGACTGCATCCCAACTTGCGACCAGTGAATACCAGGCTCGTAATCAATAAACTGCCTCGCAAGATAGGTCCCAGTTTCCCTCCATGGTAACCATAGATTGTATGAGGCGGCGGACATAATCATCGCTCGCATCCTGAAGTTTATCCATCCCGTGGCGTTCAACTGCCTCATGCAAGCGTCTAGGAAAGGCCACCCCGTTTCGCCATTTTTCCATCTTTCAAACCTTTCATCGTCAAGCTCTCTTTCCATATTTCTATCTATTACAGGATTCTGTGCGACCAGATCAAGATTCGGCTCCATCTCCATTTTTTGGATGAAGTGACATCTCCATGCCAGCCTCCTCCTGAAAGAGGAAAGGCTCTTGATCCAGTCCCCGGATCCTTGGATATTCGATCTGTTTTCATTAATCCATTTGATTCTTGATGTTGTCTCCTGAACCGCCCTCTTCATGGACAGTGACCCAGATGAGAAATAAGGAGATAGTCCAGAGCCATGTTTGACAGACAGTGTGGGGCTTGAGATGGCCCGCCTGTACTCCTTTCCATCATGGTGAAGAAATGACTGAAGCTTCTGAAACGCCGCTTCCTCACCTGGGGCAGGCCTCATTTTGAGATCCCTAGGGCGTAATCCCAAATCCTCCAATCGGGGGATAGGTCCATTGAACGGCACGCTCTTGGAGAACAATGGGGCATCGCTGAGTGACTCTCTCATTCGCTTGTCCCTGTGCCTCTTCCAATCGTCTCTTGACCCTAGCCTGCGGACTACCCCGTTGTGTGGATACTCAAGCCATTCAATTTCCCTACCTCTGCACCATCTTAGAACACGCTTGTCTCTTCCGAAGGACCATGAGTTTCCAGTTTCCTCGTGTGATAGTAATCTATCAATTCCGTGTTTTCGATCGATATCGTCCAGGATGCTAACTGCATCGCCTACCGCAAAGTGCAGGTCCGCTCCTAAACGTCTGAGTGTCGCCGAAAGGTCGACCGCGCAGTCTAATTCCCACTGAATGTGGATGGGGTCAACGTCGTCAAGCTCCAACCTTTCAGGTTCTAGTATGAACAAGCAGACTACAGTCCTGCCTGACAGTGACGCGCTAACCAAGGGCGCATGGTCCTTGGAACGCAGGTCCTTCTTGAACCAGACCACATCCACAGGCATGACTGAATGTCCTGTGCCTGTAGTATAAACCCCAGTTTCCGGTCAATTTGTTTCACAGTAAACCTAATTTTGGAGACTCATTTTGAATCTCGCTAAATTTTTCGCCCTGCTCTCCTTCCTATCCACAATCGGTAAAGGGTAGTCCTCCCCAATTATGCAACCCGCTGTGCTCTGAACAGATAGAGGGGCCAAATGGGGCTCGAAGATGTATCTCGATGGGAAGTCCTTGAGTTCCGGTACCCAATGCCTGACGAATTCCGCTAGCTTTGTCTCAACATTGAGGCTAGACTTTGAGTCTGGGCATGGGTTGTATATCCTGTAGTAGGGCATGGAAAACGGGGCTACTCCAGCCAGCCACAGCCAGTTGCCGTTGTTTATCGCCCAATCACTGTCCAGAAGCTTCCTCTCAAACACATCCCTACCAACGGTCCAGTTTTGCCATAGTTGCCCCCTCGTGAGGAAGCAGGACACCGCATGCCGTCCGAGGTGATGCATCCACCCTGTTCCGTCAAGTTGCCTCATCATCGCGTCAATGTACGGGTAACCAGTCATGCCTGATTCCCAAGGACCGACCAGGTCTGGATCAAACTCATCCCAGTGAATCTCCTTGCAACTTTCATTTCCCGTGTCCATGTCCCAGTTAGCGACTGATCTCGAAAGGAGGTAAAACATCTCTCTGAACATCATCTGCCCGTGTAATGACTCTGGTGGCTGGCTGTGTTCCCCCGCGAGATATGACTTCCTGCATTCATGCCAAACGGTCCTGATGGAAAGACATCCCGTGCTCAAGTAGGGAGAAAGACCGGTTGTGCTTGGCTCCAACGGATCTTCATCTAAGTTTGTTGAGCAGGTTTTTGGCTTCCTGAAGTTGTTGACGTAATCCTCCTTTCCCATGACCTTTGCGGAGAGTCTTTCCAATGCCACCGTCTCACCCCCTGGAAAGTGGTGATATTCCTGCATCCTACTCGGATAACGGTGGAACAAGTATTCTTCCAAGTCAGAAATGCTGACTTCGGTGCCTAGGGGGGCCAGGGGAGCCATCGGCTTCGTTCCGGCTGGTACTGGAAGAGGCCCCCCGATATCATAGAAGCCAAACTCGTCCGTGCCAAATTGGCCT
>CAXHBZ010000108.1:0-4135 GCA_964015215.1 uncultured Candidatus Poseidoniales archaeon
ACACCCGTTATGTCGTCGGCAGCGTCAGATGTGTATAAGAGACAGGTGGGGGGACCGTGAAGGGCCGTACTATAGAGCTTCAAGGAGATCACAAGAAAAAGGCGGCCAAGGTCCTAGAGCAAAATGGATACAAGGTGGAGGTAAGATGATGTCGAAAATAATCAATTTACCATGGATTTCCCACAACCTTACAGTTACTGAATCAAGCGACCCTTCATTGATTGGCATCTCTGGGACTGTCCTCAACGAGACAAAGAGAACAATTTTAATCAGCACGAAATCAGGTGAGGTTGCTCTTGCAAAGGATGTCATTACATTCACTATTGACTCAGGAGAGCCAATTAATGGCTCTATAGTCACTCAGAGAGCAGAGGAAAGAATCGGTAGGAGGTACTAAGATGGCTGAAATCAGGGATATCGGAGTCGATGTGATACCGCCAACAGGGGACTGGGACGGTGACGCTAACTGTCCGTTTTATGGGAGTCTTAGGCTACGAGGCCAGATAATCGAAGGACAAGTCTCCACGACCGGAATGTCCGGATCAATCGTCGTAGAAAGAGAGATCACGAGATACATGAAGAAGTACGAGAGATATGAGAAGAGGACTCGAAGATATTCTGCGCATCTTCCATCTTGCATAGGCGGGGTCGAAGTAGGAGATAGAGTCCGTATAATGGAATGCAGGCCATTATCCAAGACCGTAAATTTCTGTGTTATTGAGAAGGGGGTCGAGGAATGAAGGGAATTCCAGGACGAGTTACTAAGGCTCTTCCGTCTCAAGCGAAGCTGGAATGCGCAGACAATACCGGTGCCAAAGTAGTGCAACTCATCACAGTACTAAGCAAGGGAGGAGTAGCCAGAAGGTATCCAGCTGCTGGTGTCGGTGACATGACAAAGGTCACTGTGAAGAGGGGAACTCCAGAAACCCGCAGGCAAATGTACAATGCTGTTGTTATTAGACAATCAAGGCCCTTTAGAAGAGTAGATGGGACATGGGTACAATTCGAGGACAATGCATGCGTGATTACAAACGATCGAGGAGAAGTTCAAGGGTCCGATATCAAAGGCCCAGTAAGCAGGGAAGCAGCAGAAAGGTGGCCTAGAATCGCTGCGACCGCCAAGCAGATTGTATAGAGGTGAGAAGATGACAAGAAGCAGCAAAGCGAGCAAGCAACGCCTGAGTCAATCTGATGCCCCGACTCACGTTAAGAGGAAGAGGATGAGAGCTAGGCTAGTCTCGGAAGATCCCGATTTGATCAATATCAGAACAGTTACAGTGAGGACCGGTGATGAAGTTGAAGTCGTCAGAGGAGATTTCGGACATCCAAACAGTGCTAAATCAGACACGAAGGGCAAGAGGTTGGGTCAACCCAGAGGAAGGGCTGGGATAGTAGGTAAGGTAGCACGGGTAGACACAGGAAGCGGAATGATTTTCGTAGACGGCCTTACTATCTCGACTGCAGACGGGAAGGAAGAAGCGATTCCTATACGCCCATCCAACGTAATAGTCACTAAATTGTTCGAGGGCGACACATTGCGACTAAAGAAACTCATCGAGAGGACAAAAGGAGGAGATTCAGAATGAGTAGTAGTCATATGAAGAGATTGACCATGCCCAGGAGCTGGCCACTACCTAGGAAGTCCTCAATATGGATTCAGAAGCCTAATCCTTGCGGACACCCCTTGGACAGATGTATGCCTCTCGGAGTCATATTAAGGGACATTTTGGGAGTAGCCCAAAACAGGAGGGAAGCAAAGCGCATCACACACTCAAGGCTAATCAAGGTTGATGGAGAGCTTGAAACTGACACCGGGAGGGGCGTCGGCCTCATGGACGTACTGACTGTTGGAGAGAATAACTACAGATGCGTCCTTGACACAAATGGGAAATTGAGGTACAGGCCCATTTCCTCGAAGGAAGCCTCCACTAAATTCTGTCGGGTCACTGGAAAGACCACAATTAAGGGCGGAAAGACCCAGCTACACTTACATGACGGCAGGAACATTATTTTTGATGAGAATCCGGATTATCGTACGGGGGACTCACTAGTCATAACCCTCCCAGATCAGAAGATTAAGTCCCACCACAAGTTCGAAGAAGGATCTCTAGCATACCTGACCGGTGGAAACCACATCGGCGAGATGGCCACCGTTACGGGGCGTGAGATCAAGAGATCATCAAAGGCCAACGAAGTTCAATTTGATGAATTTGGGACAATCGCCGATTACGTCTTCGTTGTATCCAGCGAGTCCGACATACCCAAGGAGGAGCAATCATGAGTCAACAAATGAACTTGATGAGGACGCCTCGAATTACTAAGGTCTCGGTCAACATAGGTGTCGGAGAAGGCGGTCAGAGACTACAACTCGCAGAGAAAGCCCTAGAGATGGTTACTGGAATGGTTCCAGTAAGAACTCTAGCTACCAGCACCAACCGGGACCTGGGTACCAGAAAGGGAGCACCAATCGGTTGCAAGGTAACAATCAGAGACAAAGAGACAATTAATGCGTTCCTCAAAGACGCCTTTTGGGTGCGTCAACACACGCTCCCATCGTACAATTTCGATGCCTCCGGCAATTTGTCATTCGGAATAACAGACTACACCGACTTCCCAGGACAGAAGTATGATCCCGACATTGGGATCTTTGGAATGGATGTCAATGTCGTTCTGGAAAGGCCAGGGCATAGAGTTTCTAGAAGGAGAAAACAATCCAGTAGAGTTGCGGCAAGCCATAGGGTTGGGCCTGACGAATCCAGAGCTTGGTTTTCAAAGAGCTACAATCTGAAAATTGTCGGATACGAGGAGGAAGAATAGTATGGCAAAAGATCATGGCGAGAGAATCGGTAGATCAGTCGGTTGCAGAAGGTGCGGGAGAAAAAGAGGAATGATCAGGCGACATGGCCTCAGGCTCTGCAGGCAATGCTTTAGGGACACAGCTCCGGAAATAGGATTCAAGAAATATTCATGAGGTGATAAGATGCAATACGATCCACTAAGCGACGCCTTCACGCGCATTTTCAATGCCGAGCAGGCAGGACATTACGAGGTTTCAGTGAAACCGGCAAGCAAACTACTAGGGCAGATGTTGCAGATAATGCAGAAGTCTGGATACGTTGGAGAATTCGAGAGAATTGAAGACGGAAGGGCGGGATCTTACAGAGTGGAACTCATCGGAGCCATCAATAGATGTGGCGTCATAAAACCGAGGTACTCTGTCAAGAGAGCGGATTTCGATAAATGGGAATCAAGATACCTCCCAGCAAGAGATTTTGGTCTCCTCATCGTTACTACAAATCAAGGAATCATGGACCACTATGCGGCTAAGAAGGAGCGTGTTGGAGGACGCCTCCTAGCGTATATCTTCTAAGGAGTTGAAATAAATGCCAAGGTTAGACCATATAGTCCACTTAATCGAATTTTCAAATGACTCCAGTGTAACCATTGATGGCAATGAGGTTACTATATCCAACGGGGGTGATTCAATATCCAGAGAATTTAGGCACCCCAAGGTTACAGTTAGGAAGTCACAGGACGGAATAGAGGTTTTCTGCGACCTGCCAAGAAGGCCAGAGAAAGCGATAGCCGGAACATGGGCCGCCCATCTCAGGAACATGGTCAAAGGCGTGGAAGTAGGATTCGAATACCAATTACAGGCAGTCTACAGTCACTTTCCGATGACGTTGAAGGTGGAAGGTGACAAAATGGTGATCAACAACCTGTTCGGAGAGAAGGTCCCTAGGGTTGCCAAACTACCTTGGACTCCATCAGAGGTAGAGGTAAAAATACAGAATAAGACAGAAGTTACAGTCAAAGGGGCGGACCGGGAAAAGGTAGGACAGACGGCTGCCAACATTGAAAGATCCTGCAAAATTAAGAAGAGAGACAGAAGGGTCTTCCAAGATGGTATTTACATAGTTTCCAAGGGGGCATAGAGTTGACAGATGAATATGAGACAATGACCGTTCCCGAGCTGAAGGAACTACTCAGAGAGAGGGGACTGAAGGTCGGTGGAAAAAAGTCAGACCTTATCGATAGACTTCTTGACAATCCAAGTATGCAAGAAACTGATTCAGTTCCCAGTGAAAACTGTCTCTTATACACATCTCCGAGCCCACGAGACGCTACAACATCT
>CAXHBZ010000109.1:0-4107 GCA_964015215.1 uncultured Candidatus Poseidoniales archaeon
AGAGACAGGGGCCAATAGGAGTCGGATTTCCTGGAATGGTATCTGATAACAGGATAATGACAGCCCCTAATCTTGGAGAGGAGTGGTTGAAATTTGACCTAAAAAAGGAGTTAGGGCATCTTCATAATGGGAGTTTTTCTATGATTAATGATGCAGATGCAGTAGCGGTAACGGAATATAATCTGGGGTCCAGCAGAAATAAATCTGGAAGAGTACTAACTGTGACAATAGGCACAGGCATTGGCACCACGATACAAGATTGTGGAGCTATGGTACCGAACTTGGAGCTTGGAAGAATGCCACACCCTAGATTGGATTGTTCCCTTGAGGCCTATATTTCCGCCCGTGCGAGAATCGAAGAAGATTTGTCTATTGAAAGGTGGGCTGAGAGATTTCAGGAAGGTTTGGAGTTTCTTGAAAGATTGACTAATCCGGACTTAATCATCTTATATGGCGGTATCATGGAGCATTGGGCCGACTTCTCTGGTTTGATTTCAACCAAAGCACAAATCGAGCCAGCCAAATTTGATAGGGAGGCAGGAGCCCTAGGAGCGGCAATAGTTGCCTCCAGATTATGATGGTATAACGGTATGATTCTAAAAGGGGTACCTAAACATCAACAGCAACTGTCAGAATGACTTTCCTGTGCACAGAAACATGTCTTTGCTGGGATTATATCGGCCCTAGAGCTTCTTTCATTGAACAGGGCCGTAACCTCTTCGAGCTCCCCTGATTTATCACCTCTCGCTTCCAAACACAGCTTGAGCCCTAGGAGACCCCACATGTTATCTTTCCAGAGCTTTATGTCTGCGCGATATACTTCTTCCGCTTCCTCGACATGTCCCTGCTCCAGAAGTAGAGCACCTAAGATGTGTCGAACAGGTTGCATCTGCCCCCATGGTTCATTGTAAGCTAGATTTAGGGATAGTTCTACTCCTCGACGTAACTCATTGAACGCGTCGGAGAAATCGTATGGTTCTCCATTGGCCTTTGCTTGGAACTGCCTCCTGTATTCTATTTCACCTTCAAGAATAGATGCGTTAACATTCAGTATTGAAGGGCCCTCGGAAGGATCTTGGTACATGAAATTGTTATGCATGACCCTACCCTCGAGTGATGGATTCCTCAGTGCATCTTTGAACAGAGCTTGTTCTGCTTCAGCCTCTTGGACCATTCCTTTGGAGGCGTATGCAACGCCTCTTGCGTAATGCTGAGTGGCAATAGTCGCTGGAAACACTTCTCTGTCGGAATACATTGGTTCGGACAATATGTCGTCCCACTTCCCGAATCGAATCATGACATGCCAAGGCATTGTAACATATGATTCCAAGAAGATAGCGCCCATTGGTATAATACCAGCGAGCATGAACTGAACACCGGAGTTTTCATCCCCTGCTGGTAGTGTACTGACTGCCTTTCTAGCGTATTTCAGAGCGGTTTCGTACTGGCCATCGAACATCGCGCACCAAACCACAAAGTGATGGTTATGCATCCTGTAGAACTTGTAGAACTGAGATTCATTACCCGTAATTTCCACGTATCTATCATCAGCTTCAACCGCTTCAATGTTACATTCAATCGCCTCTTTCCACTGTCCGACCCACGCATCGATGTGAGAAGGCATGTGGACCAAATGTCCCAGGCCAGGCATTAGGTCCCTCAGAACATCAGCCGCAGGCAGGGCCCTTTCTGGGAAAGGGGACAGCTCCAAAGCATGACAATAGAGGTGGCAAAGGGCTGGATGAGTCTTGGCCTCATCATTATTTTCGAATGCTCGCTCTAGAATGTCCACCAAAAGTATGGTATTGTCATCTGCGGGGGTAATCTCTCCTGATTTAGTGTTCTTATCCCACAATTGCCACGCTTTCAGATTCATCAGAGCCTCGACATAAATTGCTGTTACATCGAGATCTCCGTCGTATTTGTCATACAAAGGAGCCATCGCTTCAGCGAAGGCTACGTTGAGTTCTGGACTATTTCCCATGTTTAGGACCGAGGGGTCTGCTGCATCTCTCGCCTCCGCTGAATGTCTCTTGGAGAGCGCTACAATCAAATCCTGTTCAAGCTCCGTGCAACCTTCCTTCAAGTCAATGGCCTTTTGGATGGGATCATGCCCTGACCCTAGTCCGGGAGTCCAATTATAATTTGATGAGACGCAGTATGCTATTCCCCACCATGCCATGGCACATTCTGGATCCATTTCGGCGCACTTCGAAAAGCAAGCAATCGCTTCCTCATGATTGTAGTTCAACATGTGACCATATGCAAGAGCAAACATTTTCCTTGATTCATGGTCAGAGCACGTCACTCTCGTTGCGAACGAGTAATTCTTATCTTCTCCAAAATCATACATGTCGGGGGCTAAATCCATATTATTCCGTCTCAGAGAGAACATATAACATATCCGTAATTGACCTCTCAAAATAGAGGATTTAGTCCACTGACACGGGCAGAATTCTCGTTGTTCTGTATCCTTGCAGTACTTTGAGATACCTTTTTTTGGAAAATTCCTCATCTAGATGGGGATCGCCAGTCTCCACTCTGAGAGTTCGTAAGGTGAGCATTTTAGCGGGTGTGACGACACCTAATATTCCCTCCACTCCCACAAGTTTTAGAACTTCGGGAGATAACTGCAGGTTTCCTCTTCCAATCAAAAAACCCTGTCCCCCCATTGGAGATAGCAAGAGGGTTACCTTTCCAGTATGTCTCCGTAAATGCTCAATGATTTCTTTCTCGTTGAGATCAGACGCAATTAGTTTGTCTCCCTTCGATATGTCAATGCCTAGAGTGTTCAGATTGAAACCAAGATTGGATCCTATAGTTCTCAGAGTCCCCCCTGACCCCCAAATTATCATCATATCTTCACCGAGTAATGTGTCTCTTATATGGTCGGATAGTCCCTCTATTACCTCCTCCTCCCCAGATGCCTCGACCCTCATCTTTGACCCTTGCATCCATCGAGGGCTCGCTGGGGTGATTGCCTCGGCATATAGCCTGACTACCCATTTTCCCTGTCTATAGAGATCCTCATCGAGGTCTAATACTTCAGTGGAGGACAAAAGAAGATCTTGATTTATCCAAGAACTGAGAACTTCAGCGGCTGCCTTTGGAGAGGATGCGAAGCAACCAGAGTGCATTTTCACACCCGTGGGAACACCGATGATTGGCAGGTCTGGCCTTCCATTCTCTGACAGGGATGCGACGATGTCTCTGGTTGTCCCGTCTCCTCCGGCATACAAGATTAAGTCGACATCGGACTCAATCATGCACTTGATTGCTTGATTGGTGTCATCTGCGTGTGTTGTCCCTGAGGAGGAGTGTATAACGACTAAAGGAGACAGGACTTGAGGAATCCAGTGGGTTCCCATCCTACCTTCGCTAACGTACCAATCGATTCCGAGATTATCTCCCTTTGTGATATTGATGAAGTGTTCTAGCATGAGTTTCATCCTAGGTCCGGAGCGATCTTCTGCACCCATCGATCTAGCGATTTCAGCTTGTCCATCGGATCCCTTCAAACCCAGTCTCCCGCCAAGGCCAGCATCCGGATTAACCAATAGCCCCAACCTAACCATGAGTAGCCCAGGGGGGGATTGGTCTTATCGCTTCGTAATGCGGGGTCTCTGAATAATAACCACGAAGAGTTCGTGATAATGAATAATTAGCAATTATCCCATGGTATGGATAGACGAATTCAAACGGGATTGCTGAACCGGCTAGGCATAGGAGGCGCTACCGATGATATCTGTTGATGTGGGCAACGGGGATGTTCATGAGTACGCCATGGGAATTTCAGCGGGCGAAGTGATTACGAACGTCCATGGCAGAAAATCAGGGGCTGTGGCCGCTCTGGTTAACGGTGTGGAGAGAGATATGGGTCATGAGTTGGATGGAGACTGTACAGTGCTACCAATCCTCGGTGAATCTCCGGAAGGGCTGTATATTCTAAGACACTCATGTGCGCATTTGCTGGCACAGGCAGTTACCGAGATTTTCCCTGATGCGAAACCGACAATCGGGCCTCCGATTGATCACGGTTTCTACTACGATTTCTATATGGATTCAATCTCCGAGGAGGAGTTGAAAACAATCGAGAAGAGGATGAAG
>CAXHBZ010000110.1:0-4094 GCA_964015215.1 uncultured Candidatus Poseidoniales archaeon
CGCGATGTTGTAGCGTCTCGTGGGCTCGGAGATGTGTATAAGAGACAGTGAAAGAGCAGTTAACAGGATAGAGCTGTGGGACGTCAAAATAGGCCTTGTTGGGGAAGCCGAAGTACCGTCGAGAATCACCTGTATTGCGCCATATGGCGACGGTTATGTGGCCGGTTGTTTTGAGGGAGAGATAATCATGATTGAGGGTAATTTACAGGTAACCACGATTTCAAAAATGGACTACTCAATTTCAGAAATTTTGGAATGGAAAGGAGATATAATTGTCTCATACTGGTTTTTTGTAGAAAGGATCAGTCAATCAGGGACAAATATTTGGTCATATGAGCACCAGAATCTAGTGAAAGGAATACTAAAACTGGAGAATGATGAGGTTGTTACCTTCGGAACGGGAGGAGTTACGAATCATGGTAATCAAATTTCAATTATTCTTCCTGATGGGGAAACCATTGAGGACGTCATGGTCAGCTCAACAGACGTTGAGGGGATTGAATTTTCAGATGAGAAATACTCTGGGTTACTCTCCGAAAATGAGTCATCTTCTGTTTCTCTGAGGGCTCCGATAGAAGGCATCGAGGATCTAATATCAGAGATTGTTGAGCCGATTAAAGAGGCTGAATACGAAATTGAAGGCCAGAGTGTCGACTTACTGGAGTCGTTAGCATCAACAGCGCGCTCACTAAATATTCCGCCAGTAGCAGATGCCGGAGAGGACGTCACTATATCATCTAATGAGGATTCTAAAGCTGACGTCATTCTGGATGGATCTGGTTCGTACGATCCTGACGGAGAAATAGTCGCTTGGTCGTGGAGTACGGAGAGTGGCAGGAGCTTGGGACAGTCGAAAATAGTCAGAGTCAGACTGGCTCTAGGTGTTCATGTTTTTACCCTAAAGGTGACTGATAACATGGGGGCAGAGGATGAAAGTAGCATGACAGTCAGGGTGACGTAGCTAAATCTTGGCCAGCTCATCCCTGAGAGAAGGCAAAGCCTCCTCCCATGTCGCCACTATTCCATAGTCCGCTACTCCGAAAATAGGAGCATCGGGGTCTTTGTTTATTGCGACTATGTATTTGCTCGATCGCATTCCCGCCAAATGCTGTATTGCGCCACTGATTCCCACAGCGATATACAATGAGGGATTAACGGTCTTTCCAGTCTGTCCGACCTGCATACTATGAGGTATCTCGTCCCACGAATCAACGGCTGCTCGACTTGCCCCAACAGCGGCACCAATCACGTCGGCCACTTCATTCAAGTGTGAGAAGTTTGCAGGATTTCCCATCCCCCGTCCGCCAGATATAATGATGTCAGCTTCTGAGACATCAAGTCTTTCTCCCGCCTTGGCCATGGCTTCTTTGACGGCAACCGATACCTCGGATGTACTATCCACAACGACTATCTCAGCGTTTCCTCCAGATCCTGCATTTTCGAAAGCATTCTGTCTGAGTGTGACCACACAAGGATCGGAAGATGTAGAGGTCTCTATGGCCTTACCAGAGTAAACTGACCTAGTCATTTTTAGCCCTTGGTCAATATCAACCAAGTCTTGAACTATCGGAGCCCCTATTTTGGAGGCTATTTGAGAAGCCAATTCTCTACCTGTTGGAGACGAGGAGGCCATCACCAGGCCTTCACAATGGGGTGCCATAACACTTGACCATGCCCCACTGTCGAATGAGGAGAAGCAATCCCCTTTCAGAGATATGACTTTCGAGACGCCTAATATATCGGACGCCTCAACCTCTCCTATTCCTCCCGGACACAATACCGTTATTGTACCATCCAGTGTAGTGGCAGCACCTACTAGTTGACTGGTTACACTGTGTAATTGACTTCCATTTTTTTCAGCAATAATCGTTATTTCCATTTTCATTCCTCCTAAATTACGTTGGCCTCTTCGCGAAGCTTTGCCACGACCGTTGAGACTGATTCAGCACCTTCGAATTTTTGACCAGGGGGCTTCTCAGGAGGCGAATCGTGGGCATTGATCTTTACACTGGACTCTCCGAGTTCAATTCCCAATTCCGAGGGGCTTACTGTTTCTATGACTTTCTTCTTAGCCATCATGATTCCTTTGACATTTGGCCTTCGCAGTTCAGTGACGGCTTTATCGAATGTGAACAGGCATGGTTTTGAAACCACGACTCTTTCGTTTCCAGAAGGACTTCCTCTGAGGGCGCTGAAGCCCTCCCCGTCGATGCTCAAATCGGAGACCATCCCGACACATGCTGCACCGAGTAGGCTTGCCACCCCTGGCCCGGTTGATCCAGAGTTGGTGTCTGCAGCTTGCTTGCCACACAATACAACATCGGCACCACAGTGTTTGATGGCCGCAACAAGGATGGATTGAATCTGTGTACTGTCCATCTCGGTGGTATCGGTTAAAACGTGGAGCATCGAGTCGACGCCAACAGCCGCGGCATCTGTCAGCATTTTGGCAGTTCTAGACGGTCCGCAGGTGATGGCTACTAGGTCGCCTGCCCCGGACTCCTTCAATTGAAGAGCGTACTCGAGTGCGTATTCATCGTAGGGACTGGTTGACCATTTCGCCACCGAATCTTGGTCAACCCTCCCTCCAGATATGGCTATCTTTGCTGTTGTGTCGGGAACTTGCTTCAGTAGTACTGCTATGGTCATGTAATACCCGATACGTCGGACTGTAGATTCGCCTATCAAGATTGACCCGGTACAATCTCTAAATTTAGTTCAGATCTCTGGTGAAAGACTGGATCCCAGTGATGTGTCTACCCAAGATTAGATTGTGAATGTCGTGAGTTCCCTCGTAGGTCTTCACTGACTCCAGATTTGCCATGTGCCTCATGACCGGATACTCGTCGAGTATTCCGTTAGCACCATGGATATCCCTAGCTACTCTGGCAATTTCCAAGGCAATGTCCACATTGTTCATTTTAGCGAGAGAGATGTGTTCGGGAATCCAAGTCCCAGCATCCTTCTTTTGAGAGAGGTGGTAAGCCAATAGTTGTGCTTTGGTTATCTCCCTCAACATCCATGACAGTTTATTCTGGACGAGCTGGTAAGATGCTATCGGGTGATCGAACTGAATTCTGCTGAGTGAATACTCTTTTGCGGAGTCGAAACAAGCCTGGGCGGCCCCGATCGCCCCCCATGATATTCCGTACCTAGCATTGTTCAAACAAGAAAACGGCCCTCTCAGGCCCTTAACTCCCGGGAGAATCCTGTCTTTGGGAATTTTACAGTCTTGGAATACCAACTCGCTTGTAACGGATGCTTTCAATGAATGTTTACCTTTCATTTCCGGAGCTGAGAAACCTTCATCCCCCGCTTCGACAATGAAGCCCCTGATTACTCCGTCTAATTTCGCCCAAACTACCGCCACCTTGGCTATTGACCCGTTGGTGATCCACATCTTTGCACCGTTCAACAGATAGTGGTCACCCATGTCTTCAGCCCGCGTTATCATATCTCCGGGATTGGAGCCATAGTCAGGCTCAGTAAGGCCAAAGCATCCAATCCATTCTCCAGTGGCCATTTTTGGGAGATAGTGGTTCTTCTGTTCTTCAGATCCGAAGTCCCAGATTGGGTACATGGCTAGCGAGCCCTGGACAGAGGCAAAGGACCTGAGGCCACTGTCTCCCCTTTCCAGCTCCCTACAAATCACTCCGTAGGCTGTGTATGATAAGCCCGGACATCCGTATCCCTTTAGCGGGGCCCCCAGGACACCCATTTCACCTAGAGTTACACGCCACTCATCAGGAAATACCCCGTCTCTGCATGCATGCTCAATTTTTGGGAGGACTTCATTGTCCACGAAATCCCGGACCATGTCCCGAACCATTCTTTCCTCATCAGTCAAGAGCGAGTCAACATCGTAGAAGTCCAAGGCTTCGAATGGCATATTCTCATGTTCCGCGAGGAACTTCCACTCATCAAGGTATGGAATGGACTTTCTCCTCCAATCCTTACCAAATAATGCCCCACCTGAGTCTTCTGGTGTTTTGTTTTTCCATTTTCGATAATTATCGCTCCCATGAACGATTTCTCCTAATTCCGGACACGGACGCCATCTCAGCCCATTCGTAAGTCAAAATTCAAGCCTCACT
>CAXHBZ010000111.1:0-4082 GCA_964015215.1 uncultured Candidatus Poseidoniales archaeon
ATGTTGTAGCGTCTCGTGGGCTCGGAGATGTGTATAAGAGACAGATTCAGAACATTCCTACAGAACTCTATGGTTGCGATTTGCAAACCCAGGCAAACTCCAAGATATGGGACTTCATTGACTCTGGCATAATTCGCCGCCGCAATCTTCCCCTCAACACCACGATTTCCGAAACCTCCTGGAACTAGAATTCCGTCTGCTGACCTGATGGTCTGCCAAGCCTCGTCATATTTTTCTGTCCTATCATTTGGGTCAAGGTCAGTGGATTCTATCCAGTCTATTACCAATTTCCTGTCAACAGCAAATGCGCTATGTTGAAGAGCCTTAATTACCGAAAGATATGAGTCCGAAAGTCCCGTATATTTGCCTACCATTGCAATTCTAACCTGATTTTCCAAAGTATCGACCTTATTTGCCATCGCCTTCCATTCGTCCAGTTTTGGTAGCTTGGTGGGAACTTTGAAACCCAGATGATTCGAAACCTTGCTCAGGACGGATTGCTCATAAAGCGAAATTGGGATCTGATAAAGGTTGGAGACATCATGAGCTGACACGACAGCTTCCTCACCGACATGACAGAATGCTGCTAGTTTCGACTTGGTCTCGTCGTCAAGAGGCTTCTCTGATCTGCATACCAATATATCGGGAATAATACCTAACCCTCTCAGCTCCTTAACGGTATGCTGAGTAGGTTTTGTTTTCTGTTCTCCTACTGGACCCATGACTGGAACCAGGCTGACGTGGACGAAACAGATGTTCCCTTTCCCCGCCCTGAATTGAAACTGGCGTAACGCTTCGATAAACGGGGCACTCTCAATATCGCCGACAGTTCCACCTAGCTCTATTACGCATGCATCCGGAGTTTCAGAAGAACCATCGGCTGAGACATGAGCCACACTTTCTATCCAGTCTTGAATCTCATTAGTTATGTGCGGAACTACTTGTACCGTCTTTCCAAGATAATCGCCTCTTCTCTCCTTCTCGATTACATTTGCATACACTTTTCCCGTAGTGATGTTGTTATCTTTTGTCAAAGCTATATCCAAGAACCTCTCGTAATTCCCTAAATCCAGGTCAACTTCCCCTCCATCATCAAGGACGAATACCTCTCCGTGTTCGAATGGAGACATTGTTCCAGCATCACTATTTAGATACGGGTCAATCTTGATGGAAGTCACTCTCAAACCAGCAGATTTCAAGAGAACTCCGATGCTACTTGCGGTTACTCCTTTCCCCAATCCTGACAGGACCCCGCCCGTTACTACGACATACTTCATGCAATCAACGGGGTCTGAAGCCGTCATGCCTTGCATATCAACATTGGGACAGTAAATGGTCAATATCGGACATCAATGACCAAGTAGCTCCAGCTTTGGGGGGGTTTCATGGCCGAGCCACCCGGGGATAGGATTCTTGTCACAGGTGCACTAGGACAGATAGGGACTGAACTAGTTTCATCACTAAGAAATAAGCACGGAAATGACGCTGTACTAGCTACAGATATCAGAGAACCCAATAAAGACACATACTTCCCGGAGGGGCCTTTTCGGAATCTTAGTGTTTTAGACGGCGAAGCAATGGAGAGAATTGTACTAGAAGAGGAAATTGGGACAGTATATCATCTTGCAGCAATATTGTCCGCGTCAGGTGAGAAAAATCCAGAGCTTTGCCACAGAGTGAATGTTGAAGGCACCGAAACCGTGTTGAAGGCAGCTAGGCATTTCGGACTAAAGGTATTTCTTCCGTCTTCAATAGCGGTTTTCGGCCCAGACTCTCCAAAGATTGCACCCCAAGATATCAACCTAAATCCCACTACGACATATGGGAAGACGAAGGTCATAGGGGAAATCTTAGGGTTAAATTACTTCGAGCAATACGGGGTCGACGTCAGAGGCCTCAGATTCCCCGGACTGATCTCATGGAAGGCTCCCGCAGGAGGCGGGACCACGGACTATGCGGTCGATATCTTCCATGCTGCAATCAATCACGGACATTACGACTGCTTTGTCAATGAGGACACGAGACTCCCGATGATGTACATCGATGACGCAATAAGGGCAACTGAGATGTTGATGGAGGCAGAATCGAGTGGTTTGGGAAGGTCAAGGGTCGGATACAACATCAGAGGAGTTTCATTCACCGCCCGAGATTTGGTGGATATGATATCCAAAAGGATCCCTGAATTTACATGTGACTTCAATCCCGATTTCAGACAGAAGGTTGCTGACTCTTGGCCCAACGATGTTAATGATAATTCAGCCAGAGAGGACTGGGGCTGGAAGGCAGAATTAGACTTGGAGAGAATAGTAGACGAAATGTTGGTAAATCTGAGGAAAATTCAGTCTTCCTGATCTTCTTCATCCTTCCAATCAGGAGTGGTTGGGTCCTGCTTGGCCCACAGGACATCATTGATCCTGAGAACACTGATCGCCGCCTCCGTAGAACCAGAGATCGAGTGGCTTGTCACAAACAGGGGGTCGAAAATTCCCCTCTCATCCATTCTAGATTTTTTTCCAGTCATTGCATCAAGTCCAATCCATGAGCCGTTATCCAGATCAGATGCCTGTGCAGCTGATAAGTCCAGTACCACATCTATTGGGTCTAGACCGGCATTTTCAGCTAGAGTCCTAGGAATTACTTCGAGAGCAGCCGCATATGCCTCAATTGCTAATTGCTCGCGTCCCGGATTCCCCAGTGCGAATGACCTAATATGCCTAGCTAGATGGGTTTGAATGGCCCCTCCTCCCGGGACAACTCTTGGGTCCCTGACCATCCTGAACGATACGCCCATGGCATCATCAAAAGCGCGAACTGCCTCTTCCCTAACCTGCGGAGATGTCCCTCTAAAAACTACAGTCAGGGCACCCTTTTCCGGCCCTTCGATAGTCGTGTACGTCACCCCTGCAATAGGCTGCTCCCTTCTGTTTGTAAAAACACCAAGATCCTCCTCTGATATTCGCAGAGGGTCTCTGATAATCCTCGCTCCTGTGATTTTAGATAAGAGCTCCAAATCGCTTCTCTCAAATCTTCTGTAAGCCGTAATGCCTGAATCCGATATTATCGACACTGCTTCATCTGAAATACCCTCTCTGACGATAAGTAGGGTTACTCCCAGTGATGAAATATGGTCAATTGATCTTTTGAGATTGGCTATAGACCTCTCATGAAATCCTTTCAAAACACCCAGGCTGTTGACTTCTATCTCAGCCTCCATCTCCAACTTTGCGTTTTCCAACCCACCGTCAATTATGGCTACCGACCCTCCCATGGAAGACTCAGGGGTCCCAATGTCTACTCTCGTTTTTGCTATCATAAGTCCTTTTACCAGAGTGCTCTCGGTGGACAAACCCCCTCCAACCTCAAGCCTCTTCACCCTCAGTCTTTCTAGGTCGTCGCCCCCTTCTTCCTCTGAAATTATCTCAGAGGCCTCCAATGCAATGCCCGTGATATGAGATGCCAGTGAGCTACTTATTTTACCAGCCAGAGTGGTCGAGACCACAGATTTCATCTCGTCAGGAGAATCGACGCGTCTCGAGATTCTCTCCAGTTCCGAGACCGCCTCTTTTTCAGCCAGTAGATAGCCACTTATTATTGTGGATGGATGAACTCCCATTCTAACTAATTCTAGTGAATTTTGAAGTAATTCTGCAGTTAGAACGACAGTTGAGGTTGTACCGTCCCTGGCGGCTCTATCCTGCGATGAGGATGCAGATATCAACAACCTAGCTGTTGGATGTTCAACCTTAGCTGTTTCAATCACAGTGACTCCGTCATTGGTAACTAGACTGCCACCTCCTCCATCGACCAGCATTTTGTCCAACCCTCTTGGGCCCAAGGTGGACCTTACTGCCCCGGCAAGTGCGACAGCCGCCTTCACATTATTTACCAGCGCAGCACGACCTTCTAATCGATCGGTGTCTTGTATTGCTACATCGTGCTCAGCCTGCACCATGACTCTCGGAATCAAGCACCAGATTTCAAACTCTCCATTGTTGGAAGATTCAGATTCCCCTGTCGTGCCACCGTGGGAATACGTAGTTTCATATACGGGAGTACCTTCCGACTATACACCCGATGGTTAA
>CAXHBZ010000112.1:0-4074 GCA_964015215.1 uncultured Candidatus Poseidoniales archaeon
GATTTGTTGGCTGGAGAAGTACCCGAAGATTTCGATTCCAACAATCCACTTGTATCAAGGCAACTTAAGTCACTTTCAAGGGCGGCGCCAATCGCACTGAGGATAGCAAACGAGCTCCTATCGGAAGCAAGTACTGGTAAAAGTCTGGAAAGTGGCCTCAATCTAGAGCTAGAAAGGCTTGGGGAAATCTTTGGTACTAAAGATGCAGAAGAGGGTCTGAGCGCACTAATAGAAGGAAGGCGCCCTAAGTACAACTCTACCTAGAGACCTCTGATTGGAGACTGTATCCAAGCCGGGGCTCTGTAGTTGGCGATAGCGGCGAACAGAATCGACCTCAAACTAATCACATCAATTTCGCTAACAGTCTCTTCGCTTCCAATTGTCTCATCGATCCATGTTTCTAAAAAATAGTCCATCATTAATTCCTCCTACTGGTGTAGATTTCACACTGATCCAGCGGATTCTTGTATTTGACTGGATAAGTTTTCGTGATTACACGTAGATGCATTTTATACACTAGATGCCGTGTGGGCCACTTGATTGACATGTCCGGAGGACCCCTGAGAATAACTAAGAGAGATCTTCGAAGAGTAGAGAAGTCCGTAGATGAAGTAATGGGATTGGGGAAGGAAATACGTAACTTGTTTTCCAAATACAACGATGAGGAATATGATGTCGGTTGGGAAGTAGACTCTGCTGTCGATGCATTTTCTGTGCTTAGCTCAAGATGGACGACTGAGATTCTAGCAACCCTGTACATAGCGGGCGACAGGAGATTCAATGAGATGAGGGGACTACTGAGAGGGATTAGCAGTAGGACACTATCTGACAAACTTACCACATGTGTCGAAAACGGTCTTGTTGAGAGGATAGTCGAGGATGGCCCTCCGGTGAGGGTGAAATACAGTCTAACAGTTCACGGAAGGAGAGCAGGCGCATTACTCTCTCCCTTCGTTGGTTACATGAAAATCCACAACGGAAAAATCGATGGTCCTGCTTAGGTGCATGTCCGAGATATTGTATGAGCATTGGAACGCATGATTAAAACCCCGTACTCTGACCACCAGCGTCATGGCACTCATGGATCAGTGGAAGTTTTCCCGACCATGGTACCTAGATTCCATTGGCGCCATCGCGGGAGCTACACTTGGGATTGGAGGGGGTTTTCAGCTACTCTTCCCAGTCACTCAGGGAACAATGATTGCACACAGAGAAACCAATTGGGAACATCCATTGAGACTGAGAATAGTCGATGCTCTCGAGAAATCTCCCGGAATTCACTTCAGGGAGCTTCAACGAAGATTGGACGCGGCAAACGGCACGCTTCGGCATCATCTTGACATTCTGACCAAAGAGGGAGTGGTCACCATCGTACCTGTCAACGGAAGAACTTGCTACTATTTCGGAGCGCCAGCTCAAGTAGAGATACTTGAGGGGACGGGCATAACGGATGATGCCAGAGCCGCAGCAATGATGCCCGTCGGACTTTCAGAGGTACAAAGGGTAGTTGTAGCTAGGCTAACTGAGCAGAACAGTCCTGAGTCGCAAGCCCAGTTAGCCAGGGATCTAGGCAGATCAAGGGCCTCTGTTCACTCAGCAATATCGGTCCTTAGGGAAAGAGGAATTCTCAACCAGAGCGGTCTTGAGTTAGCTCCCCACTTGAATGGCCTCAGAAGGTCCAATGTCGATTATCCATGGCTGGATATAAGGGTCGAGTGTTCGTGAAGAGGGTGCGGTCCAAAAATGGGCCTTCGGGGCCCTTGTACTGGGAATTGTATAGAACCCCCTCTCTCGGGGAACGTTTGTGTTCAGACTGCGACTGATTGAATATCCGATGCCGACGGGTAGTAGGGACCCAGACGTTCTGTTGGCATGGCTCCTAGATTCAATGGGGCTGGTGAGGAGGAAATTCGAGGGAGGAACAGTTGATGAGGGGCAGGGGGCATTGCATAGAATCATCAGTGGGGCCTTTCTAAAAGAGCCTTTGAGGGGATGGGATGCGAAATCTCTGTGTGAAGTCACGGGACTCTCACAAACTGGAGTGCATCATCAATTGGTCAAACTCAGAGATAGTGGCCTGATATCAGCGCACACCAGTGGCAGGTGGCACGTGCATGTTTTGAGGGGCGGAAGGATATCATCAGCAGTAGAGTTGCTTTCGAATGAAGCTCGGACGGTATTGAAGATTAGAATGAGGGATTTATCTGAAAAAATATCTGATTCGAAAGATAGAATGTCGGTTGCCAGTCAGGACGACGAGGTTCAGTTCAGAATATTAATTTCTGAACCGGGACCGGTCGTTCCAGGGAAGTCTCCTATGGCTTCCTTGGTCGAGGATTTAGGTCTTTCCGGAGAGCGCGCAAGGGAGGGTGATGACCTAACCAGCGATATAATGGGTGTTTTATGTGAGAGTAGTGTACCAATTACAACACTCGCCCTTTCCGAAAAGATGGGGGAGAGTAGGTCCAGAGTAAGTCGTTCTTTACAGAAAATGAGGGCTGCTGGAATTGTCGACCGAGTGCCAATGATGGACAGGATAGCACAGGATATTTTTCTTGGTCTAATGAGGCAATATGATGCCCGAGGAGAAGAGTGGCTAATGACCAGGGGAGGGTTGGGAAGAATCGACGAAGAGATTTCGAAGAAGCTTGTGTCTGGAGCCAAGAACGGCTCTCTCAGCATTGACAAGGTACAGACGATCCTTGAAGCTGTTGAGTTGGAACCTCAAAAGTTACTACTCAATACACTTGGTGGGCGGATGCCTTATGGCTTCAGAATCTCAGGTCAAAATGGGAACGAAGTCTCGGAGAATGTCCTAAGAAACGCGGAGAGAACTCTCCGGAGATTAAACACTGTCGCTCAGAGACTTGATGAGGCGATCTCTACCTGATTTTCAGTCTCTTCTAAATCATGTAGATAGTTGCTGACCTCTGTCCCGAGTTGGGTCTTATCTTGGATTGAATGGAGTCTGACTCTCATCGCAGATGCCCCCTCTAATCCTTTAGTGAAAGAAATAGCGTGTCTCTTGAGATTCTTGCTTCCTGAATCACCGTATACTTCTTGAGAAAGTTCCAGGTATCTGTCCCAGCACCAGCTCCTAGCTCTGGAAGGCCCTCCTTTGCCCCAAGGGGCTGTCTTATGAGACCAACCCATTCCATGTTTTATTTCGTGGAAAATAGTAGGTCTGCCTATCGCACCCCGTCCAATCATCAGCCCGCCTGCATTGGTTGCCTCCAAGCAAAGCTCGGCGGATTTAGTATCCACAACATCACCATTTGCTATCACTGGGATATCTACTGAATTAGATATCTCCTTGATCTGATCCCAATCTGCAATGCCTGAGTACCTCTGTCTCAATGTTCTGCCGTGGACGCAAATCCTCATCACTCCCTCATCAGCTAACCTCTTGGAAATCTCAAGAGCCGTATTGGGGCCAGAGCCGGTTCCTAGTCTCATTTTTACAGTGATTGGGACATTTGTTGATTCTATGCATCTTCTAACCATGCTGACTACTTTGTCCGGGTCTCGTAATAGTGCCGCACCTGCATCATTTCTGCATACCTTGGGTGCTGGACAGCCAAAATTGATGTCGATAACATCTGATCTGTCCTCAAGCATCCCCACTGTTTTTGCCATTTCTGAAATATCCCCTCCAAAAATTTGTGGTATGAAGGGTTTCTCACGCGGGTCAGTTTCAACCTTAAGCCATGAGTTTGTGTTCTTCCTTGTGAGTCCTGAGGCAGCTGTGAACTCGGTCACTGTGAAATCAGCTCCGCACTCTTTAGCGAGGAGCCTGTAAGCTAGGTCTGTTACACCAGCCATTGGGGCCAAAAAAATAGGCACGGGATCTAAGCTCACGCCCACCGGAAAAGCCACTTAGTTATCACATGAACTAAGAAGTAAGCAGTCTGACTCTAGAAAGACGACTCCCAATCGTCAACGTCTTGGGACCTCTCCCAGTCGACATCGGATATTCCACTCCTAATTTTCAGAGTCTCCCGTGCTAGTAGCCAGTAGATCAGTGCTAGGGCTGTCTCTTATACACATCTGACGCTGCCGACGACATAACGGGTG
>CAXHBZ010000113.1:0-4072 GCA_964015215.1 uncultured Candidatus Poseidoniales archaeon
GCGCAAGCATCCTTATTGCAGTCTGTCGGGGAGATCTGCGAGACTCCATCACATTGTCACCCCCCATCTCTCTATGACGTTCTCCGCGGCTACTGATGAGGAAATAGAGTCGTCTTGAACACTGTCGGCCAGAAGCATCGCGCCCTGGTCGTCAATGAGGGCTAGTCCGTTCACAGAGACAGCTCTTCCGAGGGCCTTTTCCCTCACCGAGGATAGGAAGAAGTCTTGGCCGTCCTTGGAAATCATCTCAGATACTTCTGCCTGAGTCATTCCTAGGAATTTCTCTGCGGGTTCCTTGGACAGCAACAGGGATACATTGGAAATCCCGTCGTCCAGGACCATTCTGATTCGCAAGTCCTCCTCCCCTCTTTGTGGGCCACAGTCAACGCATACCCCGTCCCTGAGTCTCTTTCTGCACTTTCTATCCCTGTCTTGCAGTTGTACAGTGCATCTCTCAATTATTCCTGAGTCGCCTGTGACTAGAACAATAGATCCACCTGTACGAATTCCGCGTCTCGTCCCTCCTCCTACTAGCTCAGTTAACTCAACATCCACCCAATGATCATCTGGGTCGATCTTCTCCCATGTCGGACTTTCCAAGCTAGTCGCCTGCTCAATATCGTCTATCACAAGATCTGGGGAACCCTGCCATGACTGGACTCTCGCCTCATTGAGGTGAATGAAGTCTCCCGGTTTGGGGTCGAAATCACACCATGCTGTGAGTCTGCATCTGCCAGTGGGATCCATAACATCCCCACTTCTGACGATTCTTTCTGAGCCGTCCTTTGCAGTGAATGATCTCTTGTACCACGATTCTACCTGAAGTGTGATTTCTACGTCCCTCATACCGTTTCTCAAACCTGAAATCGTACTCTTCTTAGTTGAAGCTAGATCCTCCATGCTTGCAAAGGAGTTGTCATGGTAGACCTCTACCCTAGTTGTATCGCCGATATTAACTTCTGGAGTATCTCGAAATCTCCGTATTGAAGCCCCCTCGATTTTCAGGAGTGTGCCTGCCTCATGGTCAAAATCTGACCATGAAAGCATTCCAATGCTACCAGTCTCATCGGCTAGTCTCCCTCTCACAACATTCAGTTCTCCCGAGCCATCCCTCTTGACGATGACATCTTTCTTTGTTGAGAGGACCCTAGCGACAATATTCACGAATCCGTCAGATTGCGAGGCTCTTTCAACAGAGATTGGCTCATCGGTCCTCTCGGGATTCGCTTGCCCGCCCTCCCTCAGCACTGAGATCCTCGAGGTTCTGTTGATGTTGATGGATTTCTTTTCGTTCCATTCATTGACAGACACTCCCTCGAGTCTGACCACAGATCCAGGGGCTAGATTCTGGCTGTGACCTCCCCAATCTTTGTAATCCCATCTCTCTCTTTTGTCACTAGATTCCCATGGGTTATCCTCAATCCACCCGAAAGCGATTTGTCTCTCTTCACCGTTCCTCATCTTTTGCATTCTCGGCGTGTAGGAAACCACAGCTACCTCCACAGTCACGTTCCTATCTTCGGAACCAAGATCAGAGAACCTATCCACTTTCCTAACAGAGGGAGGAGGGGCGCCGGAGCTTGTTGATCCTGTGGCTTCTATTCCCGCGGCGGCCTGAAACTTCCTTATCACCGATCTCATTGCGTCTTCTGGAGGTATGAGAAACTCTTCCTCATATCTCCTGAACTCCTCAGCTATTTCATCTTCACTAGCGTCTTTACATTCTTCCTTTACAGTGGCTACCAGATTTGCATATTTTCCATCAACGGTCATTTATCTGCCCCCTAGACGAGGAAGGCTGAGTCTAATTTACCCGAGGAGGGATTTCCCTTACCAGAGGATTTTACCTCCAAATCTTGGATGATATCGCATCGTGCGGTTTGGGGAAGACTCAGCACTTCATCACCTCAGGTTAGTGCTGTTAACATCGGCGGTAAATGAAGGTGTCCATCATAATTGGGTGATGAGCAATGCCATTAACCGGAATACCCCCTGAAACTTTCATGGGGGCGGGCGAGTATTGCAGATTCGGGATTCTGACTGCGTCTGACAGAGCGAGCTCAGGCGAGTACGAAGATCTCAGTGGGCCATCCATAGAGTCATTTCTTGAACAGGCTTTAACATCGCCTTGGGAAGTTGAGAGGGTGGTCGTCCCTGACGAGAGAGATTCAATTATATCATCTCTAATTGAGCTAGTCGATGTGAAACGTTGCTCGGTAGTGGTGACGACGGGGGGGACTGGTCCTGCTCCTCGTGATGTCACTCCTGAAGCCACCGCGGAAGTTTGTGAGAAAATCCTGCCCGGCTTCGGGGAGAAGATGAGGTCAGTATCTCTGAAATATGTCCCGACAGCTATTCTTTCTCGACAGATTGCAGGGATTAGAGGGGCTTGTATAATCATTAATCTGCCAGGTTCCCCCAAGTCCATAAGGCAGATTTTGGATGAAGTTTTTCAGGCTGTTCCATACTGCGTGGATCTGATAGGGGGCCCTTACATCACGACCGATCCCAGTGTCGTAGACTCCTTCCGTCCTGCACATGCAAGACGCGAATGATTGAACAGGTGATGTCTACTCGGACACTCATGGCGAAGATGAAGTCTGGTGGAATTAATACTGATAGACAGAAAGATGAGTTGCGTGATGTGGACGTTACACTGGATTTTACACCAAACGCACTTTCATCGCTTCTTTACAAACAAGGAGACACGACAGTGCTTGTTTGCGTCACAAAAGCGCCGTCTCTACCAAGGTGGTTTCCGAAGAATTCAGACCGAGGCTGGGTCCATGCGGAATATTCACTCCTCCCCGGATCTACCGACACCAGATTCAGAAGGGAGAGGAATGGCGCGAAGGGTAGGACAATGGAAATCGAGAGATTGGTGGCAAGGTCCCTCAGAGGAGCTGTGAATCTTGAGGAACTAGGGCCAGTCGCGCTCACTGTGGACTGCGACATACTGAACGCTGATGGGGGCACTAGGTGCGCATCCATTACCGCCGCGTGCATTGCCCTCAGGCTTGCAATTAGGCGCTTGATAGAATCCGGCGGTTGTCTGCCAAAGGAATTGAGACCTACAAGAGATGACATCGCCAATGGCTGGACTCCTCCCAGTCTCACGAAGGAGGAAAGGCATGCGCACGAGCAGAAAGTCATGGCAAATGATGTCTCTGCCATCAGTGTAGGGCTGATTGAGGGGGAGGTCTTCTTGGATCTCGACTATGTCTTGGACAGTAATGCCGATGTGGATATGAATGTAGTTGGAACCAGTGACGGGATGTTTGTGGAAGTTCAAGGCACTGGAGAAGAGGCGACGTACTCACGAGAGCAGTTTGATTCTCTGATGGATATGGCTGAGATAGGACTGAAGAGACTTCAGGATATCCAATCCAAGGTCCTTCAGGAGTACTAATCTAAAGATAAGGCCGGAAATTTTGGTGGGACTGGCCGGACTTGAACCAGCGGCCTCCGCATCTTCAGTGCGGCGCTCTCCCAGCTGAGCTACAGTCCCGTAGCAACCTTGGCACCATGGTCATGACTTCAAATCTTCCTGATAATAAATATCTCAATATTTCGTGGGTCGTAGATTAAACAACAGCTCAAAAGCAAGAATTTGGCGCTTAGGTTGTGTCTTCTGCGATAGTTTGGTTCCGCAAGTGTCTGAGGCTCCATGACAATCCAGCTCTAAGCTGGGCCTGTGAATCTGAAGAGGTCAACAGCATACTACCAGTCTTCATTATCGATGAGGAGCTGGACAATGAGAAATCATCTGGATTCGGGTTCAATAGAATGAGGTTCCTTGTCCAGTCACTTAGGGACCTCAATGACAGTATGGAGAAGGAGCTCGGCCTACAGCTCAAGATTATCAAGGGAAGTTACTTAGATTCCATAAAGGACGTGGTGAAACACCTTGGAGAGGATGTTTCCTACATCGCTTACGATTACTGCTCCGAGCCATGGAGCTTGTCAGTTTCAGCCGACATAACCAATTGGGGGTCATCTGAAAAGATGCATCCAGAGTCAAAGGTTTTTGCAGCCACTCATACTTTGCTAGACATAGAGAGGACCTTGGCAT
>CAXHBZ010000114.1:0-4071 GCA_964015215.1 uncultured Candidatus Poseidoniales archaeon
ACAGAGAGGGCGGGCGAGAATGAACAGGTTGGCTTTGAGATAAGGGACTTCAGTTAGTTTGGGAGCTTCGTTGACTGCTCCAAAGGGATGTTAATCGACGGTCTTTTCGCTACGATTAACATCGTTATGTTCGGAATATTTCTTGGGTTTTTCCTAGGAGTTACCCTATCGATGATGAAGACTTCACCGACTACCTTGAAAGAAATTGCTCAGAAAAGGGAAGTGATTCTGGTCCGAATATTCGGAGCGCTTTCCCTCATTATTGGATTCTTGTTCTTGAATCATCTTATCCCTATAATAGAAGGGCTTGGACTTGATGGATGGGAGTACATCTTTGCCCCAATAGGAATCATAAATCCAGGGGGCATAACAGGAGATTTGCAATTTGAGAATTTTGCATATTTAATACTAGGGTCTAGTCTTTTACTACTTGGAACATTGTGTATTTCCGCTAATGGTGAATACAAGAAGTCAGAACGAGAGATTTTCGGAAGGAGTTTCTCATGGAACCCATGGGGGATCAGGCCTCTAAACTTCATCGCAACAATTTACACTGACATATTCAGAAATACCCCGTTGATAGTACAATTCCTCTTTATTCATTTCGGGATACAGATAGGGGCCCTCACTGGGGATCCAGCGGCGGAAATGCTGGAAGGTTCGACAGGCTTGGTCACATCTTTCCTTAGAGATGAAATTCTTTCCAACAGGGCATGCGTGAGCGCGATTTTCGCTCTCGGGCTAAATTCTGGGGCGTACCAATGTGAGACTATCAGGGGCGCGATTTCTGCTATTCCTTCCGGCCAGATGGAAGCTGGCAGGAGTATCGGGTTGAATTACATGCAGACGATGAGATTGGTAATAATGCCACAAGCCATAAGAATTTGCATACCTCCTATGGGTAATGAAATGGTCAATTTGGTGCTTAATTCATCCTTGGCAATGGTTATAGGTTATTCTGAATTGACAAGGAAGGCTAAGTTGATTAATGCCGTGACTTTCCAAGTTTTCTGGTCGTATGGGATGGTCCTAATTTCCTACTTTATCGTAACATGGACTTTGGCTTTGATATTACGTTATCTAGAGAATAAAACCAGAATCCCTGGTTTAGGAATATCAGGAGGTAGTTAGATGGAGAGTGTACTCAATATTGTTGACTTACACAAGGTATACGCGGGAGGAGTCCATGCTGTTAGAGGGGTTTCATTTGTTGTAAATGAAGGGGAGTCACTCGCAATAATCGGCTCATCTGGTAGTGGTAAATCTACTGTCCTAAGGTGTATCAACAGGCTAATTGAGCCCACAGAGGGAGAAGTTAGGCTTAGAGGAGAGGTGATTAATACCCCTACTGCGGATATTAATGACGTCAGGTCAAGGATTGGGATGGTTTTCCAATCCTTCGAGCTATTTGCTCATCTCAAGGTGATTGACAATATAACTCTAGGTCTCAGGCATGTGAAAAAGATGAGTAAGAAGGACGCAGAGAGAGAGGCAATGGAAGTTCTAGAAAAGGTGGATATGCTCGATCGGAAAAACGCATTTCCCGGAAACCTATCAGGGGGGCAGAAACAACGAGTAGCTATTGCAAGGGCGTTGGCAATGAAACCTGAAGTGATGCTATTCGACGAGCCTACCAGCGCACTAGATCCTGAGCTTATCGGATCTGTCCTGAAAACAATCCGGGGATTAGCAGATGAGGGAATGACGATGGTAGTCGTAACCCATGAGATTAGCTTCGCTAGGGATGTCGCCGACAGAGTGATTTACATGGATAATGGAGTTATTGCGGAATCTGGCCCGGCCTCCATCATAGAAAAACCCCGAACTGAACGTTTGAAGAAATTCCTCTCGACAATTAGTGAGGAAGACTAAATCATACCTTGTGCGGTCATTGCTTCTGCGACCTTCAAGAAACCTGCTATGTTTGCGCCCGCGACATAGTTCCCAGGCATTCCGAATCTTTCGGCCGTCTCATAGGCATTCTTGTGGATTTCCACCATTATGGCATCCAGTCTAGAATCGACTTCCTCTCGGGTCCATGAGAGCCTGAGACTATTCTGACTCATCTCTAAACCAGATGTAGCAACTCCTCCAGCATTGGAAGCCTTTCCAGGGCCAAACAGTATTCCGTTCTTGAGGAACACTTCGACGGCCTCGGGCGTACAGGGCATATTAGCTCCTTCAGCTACTGCCAGAACATTGTTGCTAACCAGCATTTCAGCCTCAGAGCCGTTCAGCTCATTTTGAGTCGCGCAGGGAAGTGCGACATCTACGTCGACGCCCCAAAGTCCATTGGGAGTCGGTTCTGGAGCAGAGGGTGTAAACGTGACTCCTTCGAAGTTATCTGCATACTCTGAAATTCTCCCTCTTCTATTATTTTTCAAATCCATAATCCAATCTAGCTTTTCCCTGTCGATTCCAGATTGGTCATAGATCCAACCACTGGAATCAGACATAGTAACCGGCTTCCCACCAAGATCGAGTACCTTCTCACAGGCATATTGTGCGACATTACCGGATCCTGAGATAGAAACAGTGGCGCCTTCGAAGCTTCTTCCAGTAGTTGCGAGCATTTCTCGAGCGAAGTAGACCAATCCGTATCCAGTAGCCTCAGGCCTTATCAAAGAGCCCCCATATGACCTGCCTTTTCCGGTTAGTACCCCGGTGAATTCGTTGGCTAATTTCTTGTACATTCCAAACATGTATCCTATCTCCCTGCCACCAACGCCAATGTCTCCAGCTGGAACATCGAGGTCAGCCCCGATATGCCTCCAGAGCTCCATCATAAATGACTGGCAGAACCTCATAACTTCGGAGTCGGACTTTCCCTTGGGATCGAAGTCAGACCCTCCTTTGCCCCCTCCCATTGGCAAGCCAGTGAGACTGTTCTTGAAGACCTGCTCAAAGGCGAGGAATTTCAAAATCGATTGGTTGACGCTAGGGTGGAATCTCAAACCCCCTTTGTAGGGGCCGATTGCGCTATTCATCTGTATCCTAAATCCTCTGTTAACTTGCAAAATTCCCGAATCATCATACCATGGAACTCTGAATTGGATAATCCTCTCAGACTCAACCATCGCCCTAACGACAGGCAAATACTCAGGATATTTGGCTATCACTGGGGATAGGCTTTCCAGAACCTCCTCTACGGCCTGATGAAATTCAGGTTGGTTCGGGTCTCTTGCAATTACGCTCTCATATACTGATTTAATTCTGCTATCCATAGCACTCACCGGTGGTTGAAGATCCCTACTTTAGGTACCAGCCAATCGCTGGAGCGGCCTTGCCCTTTTGAATGATATCCCATATGAATGTCAATGGAGATTCAAATTAGCTGAATAAAATATCCTCGGAAATTTGGGATACCTTATCCTCAAATCCCGAGACAGTCATCACATAGAAGACTGCTTGGCTAACCTGCCTTTTCCTCAGAGCCTCCGCTAGTGGAGTATGATCCCTGAACCATCTCGTCCTGCCATCGTCACCGATTATTCTGATATCGACTTGAGACATCCTGGGTTCCGATAGGAGGAGTTTGATGTTAGGTACGTCGATTGCCACGTAGCCAGGCTCCAATCCAGACCTTCTAGCGATTTCATCCTCAAATTCAATTCTCTTCTTAGAGTCTGAGGCGAGTAAGGTCAGAAGCTTCACTTCCTCTTCATTTAAATCCTGTTTCCTTTTTGATAGGCATACTTTGAGTAGTTGTCTGTACTTTAATCTTCGAATCATATCTCTAGAAAAATCGCCTGCCTCGTGGAGAACCTGCCATATCTCGGCATCGACTCTTCTCTGCAAGTCGAGTGAATCTGGAATGGAATCTTCGCTTCTCTCCACGGCTCTTGACAGCATAACTTCCGTAACTCTTGTGACTCTGTGGAAATATACCGCGCTATACATCAGACCTCGTGCGACTAACATCCCCTCGAGTGCAGGTAGACCTCCCTCATCGACGGAAATATCTCCTCCGTGACTTTCCAGGCACATTATGAGTCTTCTATAATCAATCACCCCATGTTTGACACCGGTAAAGTGCGAATCCCTGAGTAAGTAGTCAATCTGGTCACAATC
>CAXHBZ010000115.1:0-4010 GCA_964015215.1 uncultured Candidatus Poseidoniales archaeon
CCCTTAGGTCGTGGTGGAAGTCTAACTACTATGGAATCATGATCACTCTGGCGCTGTTTGTATCTCTGGCGATCAGGACAGGGTGGAATGTCCTCCCCGCGATGAATGCCTCTGGTACTCAACTTTGGGACATGACTGGTGGATCTGATCCATGGTACATGAAGAGAGTGATAGATTACGTCGTCGCAGAGAGGAGCCATTTCATCTTCGACTCTGACCGGTCGTACCCGATGGGAGTGATCAATCCCCGTCCTCCACTATTTTCGTGGTCCATTGCTTTGGGTGGAATTGGGCTCAATTGGCTAACTGATTCTTCTGGGGACCAGATGGTTTGGTGGAGTGTTTCAGCAATGCCTGCTATCTATGGGGCCCTCATTGTACTCCCACTGGCTGGTATCGCAAGGAGGGTCCACAGCAACCTAGCAGGTGTGATGACTGCTTGGCTAATAGCTCTCATGCCCGGGCACATAGGCCACTCAACTTTCGCACTTGCCGATCACGATTCTTTCGCACTTTTGTTTATCTCAATGGCCTTCTATTTCTGGGTCAGGTCAGTCGAGAGCATCAAGGACGAAAGGCTCTTTTCAGAAACCAGTAGAAACCCGTTGTATCTGATAGCCGGGATCAGAGAAATGTGGGCTAGGAACCCTCTGGTTATGTCCTGCGCCACCCTTTCCGGCATTTGTTTTGCAACCTCAGCACTAGGCTGGAAGGGTTTCGTGTATGGCCCGGGTATACTTTTCCTAGCTTTCTCCGCTCAGGCCATCCTCAACCTGTTCAGAGGGAAGGATAGCCTTCCAATCACTTCTGCCGCCTTACAAATGCTGTTTACTGCATTCTTGATACCTCTTCCATTTTACATATGGCCAGGTCTTAACCTGCTATTCGACCCAAGTGGATTCCAACCAATGTTCTACATCATTGGATTCACCTTTGCCCTTGGATGGGTAACCTGCTCGTTCAGGGACAAGCCATGGCTACTGGTAGTTGGCAGCGGGACTGCTCTCTTCGGAGCGATCCTGCTCTCGTTATACCTTCTGCAGGAGCTAGAGTGGTACAATGGATGGGACGTCTTGTTTACAGGAGGATTTTACTTCTCAAAGAACAAGATATTCGGTACCATCGGTGAAGCTCAAGCACCCAGCAGAGGAGTACTGTTCGCTTCTTACGGCCCTATAGTCGCAATTATTGCTATTTCATGTGCATTCTTACTACTATGGAGAGGTGCAAGGAGGGGTAGACAGAGTCACTTACTCCTGGGATCATGGACAATTGTCGCCGCATACATGGCTTGGAGTGCTGGCAGGTTCATTTTCAACGCCACTCCCGCAATGGCGGTCGTCGGTGGTATCGGAATAGCCACGCTTTGGGGCGCAGCTAATCCATCAGAATTCCTGAAAGAATACAGAAGGGCCGGTATCGGTAACCCATCCGCGAGAAGGAGGTCGACATTCACAGCTTCCAGAAGGCATCCCGGCATCCCAGCGCTCATGATGGTATTCCTCCTAGTGGCTAGTCAACACGCCACTTATGGAATCGACTCAGCGATTCCCAGAGGTGAGGAAGCGGCCACAGACGTAGACAAGACGATTTATGAGATTGCACCAGATTTCCTAAGGTGGTCCATTGGGGACTTTTCGTTACTCGACGACGAGGAATATGACCCTGAGTCAGGTCTTCGCTACATGGGAACATTTGGCCCAGGATTCAATGGCGCTGACTGGAATGACGCATACCAATGGCTCTCCGAGCAAGACTCCGATCAAGCTTTCAGCCAGAGACCCGCCTTCGTCTCATGGTGGGATTACGGATTCCAAGCCCTAACACAGGGACAGCACCCAACAGTCGCTGATAACTTCCAGTCAGGAATTCCACACAGCGGAGGAATGCTTCTCTCACAGGGCCAAGAAGACACTCTCGCTATGTTCATCACAACTCTAGCCCAAGGGGACATAAGATCCAACTCAGGAGAGATGACCCAAGGGTTTGAGGACGTAATCAGCGCATCACTTTCAGAGGCACAAATGGACGAATTCAAGACCATCATGACCCTTGGCACTGGCGACTCAGACATAGTTCTGGCCAGATCCATGAGTGTTGTGGCAAATGATGGGGCGGTTGACCTCCTTAGGGGTTACCTCCTCGATGAAAACGGAATCCCCTCCTCAGAAGAATCCTGGATGGTATATTTCGACAGTGAGCCCTACGGGGGGCCAACGAATGAATCTGAAGCAAAGGCCACATTTGACGAAGTGAGGGGAAGAGTGAGCGAGTATGAGGAAAAGATCACACATTACATGGTGGGCAATTACAGGTACACACCGGACCTCATTGACGATTTCGACGATGTTTCCACCGGTCTCCACAGACAGAACTCAAAACTAGGTATGGCTAGGGCTTTCTTACTCCAGTCTCTCGAAATGGGAGAGATGGTGGATCTCTACCACGAGATAACCACTGAAGTATACTACGACGTCCAAGACTATGAAGCCGGATTAGGAGTGACCACAGAGAGAAATAACGATATTAGGTATTTCGCAGTGGATAACAGGCTCTACCCTCTTGGGGGATCATTTTACGCCGACTACAGCTACCACAGAGGACAAACAACCGGAATCTTCCATGCCCCTACAGGGCTATCTGGTTTGGACCTCGACGATTACATATCTACCCTCTATCAAACACAGAGAGGGGTCGATGGGCCAATCATTCTCAGAACTGCCGAGGAATATGAGCAGGAGTATCTGAATGACATAGTGAGACAACAATCCGGTGCAGCCTCTGATGCTAGTGAGATGATACAGATGGTCGATATTGATTACAACCATCAGGATGCTTTCTTCGATACCATGGTTGCAAGGACATATGTTGGGTACGGTTCTTCGTCTCTGGGGCTTCCCGGAGACGCATCTCAGCCTGCCCCTCACTTCTACATGTACGGAACACCAGGCTCATACCTAGAGCCGGGTATTCCACTTCCTGGTGCCATGATGAACCATTTGGTTCTAGCCAACTGGTATGACTTACCTTGTGAGGTAGACGCGGAAGGGGAAAAGATAGATGATGATTGTGTCGAACCATCCATAGGCTCCGCAAATACACAAGTGAAGATACTAAAATACTACAGTGGAGCTACACTTACCGGTACTGTAGAACTCGAAGGAATTGGCCCTATTCCGAATGCCAGACTCCTGATTGAAAGGGACGCCTTCAGCGGTGAGGAAACCCCCGATGAAAATGGACACGTCGTTGACAGAGACACCAGAACGTACTGGATACCCATAGGGACGGTTGATGCAGACTCAGATGGTATGTTCGAGTTCAGAGCACCTGCCGGGAAGATCAGGGTCACCGCATACTTCGGAGAACCAAATCTGGAATCGGCCCGTTCTACAATGATGACCGGGACGTACAGTATGACTGAAATTCTCACCGAATCGAACACTGTGTCCAGAGCAATAAATCCAGTTTCCGGTATCCTTGGCAACGTTTCTGGATCCACATGGCTGACGGAGGAGATCGTGAATATCTCGGCTTTCGACGGTCATTCAAATGGAGAGGAAATAGTTGAGATATCTCTGGCGGTGGAACCTGCACAAGCCACTGGGCAATTGGTATGGTCTTCGACCGAAGAGTTCGACGGGATGGCAGTTGAAGGCTCATCTGTGGAATTATCTCCAGAATGGGCGCAGATCGCTCTTCCTGCACACGTGGTTACCACCTCTGACGGGGCGGTTTCTGGTCAAGATTTAACATTCAACGGAATCGGAGAGGTCTTATTTACAGGGGAAGGATCAGTCAGGACCACTTCGATATCAACCATTACCGATTTCACCGGAAATTACACGCAGGAAATAAAACATAACCACACACTTGTTGGAGAAGGAATGTTTGACGGTCGAGGTACTCTATCCGGATTCCTTGTCTCCGAAGTAGACGAAGAAGTATCTATTCTGGATTGTGGTGATAACCATACCATGCCCGAGAACGAATCGTATTGCTACTTAGAT
>CAXHBZ010000116.1:0-3989 GCA_964015215.1 uncultured Candidatus Poseidoniales archaeon
CTACACCCGTTATGTCGTCGGCAGCGTCAGATGTGTATAAGAGACAGCACAACCGGAGTTTTCAGCGTTGGGCTCTGTCGGAGGAAGTCTCGCATGGTCCCCAACATCAAACCTTCTTCTGTATGGAGAAACCACGGATATAGCCACAGCAAAGGCAGAGGGGGTCAACATCATGATTGGCCCGGATTGGTCTCCTTCTGGTTCGAAGAGCTCTATGCACGAGCTAAAGACAGCGGATTGGTGGGACAGAAATGTATTGGGGGACATATTCACAGATTTTGAGCTGGTTCAGACGATCACAACCAACGTGGTGGATGCTATCGGTTGGTCCGACTATACAGGGAGAATCAGGGAGGGTCTTGTCGCTGATTTAGTCGTTCTAGACACATTTCAAGCTGATCCGTACAGAAATGTGATCGAAGCAGTTGACCCGGATGTCAGACTGGTTGTCGTCGGTGGACTGCCAGTTTTTGGGGATGTAGACATAATGCAAGCTTTGGACGACGAAATAGAAATTGTGGATGGAAATGGTTTTTCGAAGGCTGTTGACATAACCTACGAGGGGGTTCCAGAGGCTCAGCAATCCTATTCTGATATGATGGATTACCTCAGTAATTGTAACGAAGGCAAGGATATCCCGATTGAATATCTATTCACATTGGGAGACGAACGATATTTCGATGTTCTGAACAGGACTCCCTCATTCCAGAATGGGAGAAATATCGATCTGTGGTCTGAATTCTATGACGTAGAACTTGACAGAGATGGCCACAGGGTTGGTGGTACTGTGGGGGGGGCGGATCCGATAACAACAAATATTTCGGATAATAATGGTGCAGTTGTGACCGAACGTCCGATTTTGCCCGACTTCTTCAGTAGTTTCGGTCCGAGGGGCGGATATATTCCTCACGTCACAACCCTTGACGAGGGGGTGCACCTGGAGGAATGCCTGTCGGATCATCCATCCCTGTTGGATAGAGAGGGGGAGAAACTACTATGTGGTTCTATACTGGTGGTCATGGAGGAAACGGAAGACTGTATTGTTTCAGAATTAGCCTCATTTTGTGGCCTTGAAGTATCTAAATCATTCACAGTTCCCGGAAGAATATGTACTGACGCTGGAGATTATCCTGATGAAGTAGAATGCAGACACAACGTTGAGTACATAACAGATACGTCATTCGAAGAAAAAGAGCCCGGTGAAGACAGGAGCGGGAGTAGTTCGGAAGAAGGTGGATTTGTCATTCAGGCGATAATTGGCCTTGTACTAATCGTGGGTTTCCTCGGAGTCCTGAGAAAGGGGAATTTCAGTTTATTGGAATCAGAAGAGGAATGATCCGGGCGAGGACATATCAGAGAATTCGCCATTTAGTGCCATCTGGACTATCTTCGACAACCACGCCCATATCATGAAGCTCCTCCCTAATCCTGTCTGACTTGGACCAATCCTTCGATTCCCTAGCTACATTTCTCATCTTCAATAGATTATCAACCTCAGATTTAATTTCTGACATTCTGGAAATCTTATTTTGGTGCAATTCAAGCGCCTCATTACTAGGGGGCAAGATTCCCAATACCTCACCAGCGAATTCCTCCAACCAAGAAACATATCCCTTGATAATTTTTGAATCTCTAGTACTTGCTTGAAGCATTGTGGAAAGCTCTTTGACGACGCTCTGAATTTCAACTAAAGCGGTCCGTGTGTTAAAATCATCATTCATCCCGTAGATAACCCTCTCCGAGGCATCAACTAGGGACGAGATGTTTTGGTAACCACCATGTTCTCCCTCTGAGACGTGGAGAGCCTCTGAGTAAGAAGACAAGAGTCGTCCATGGTGAGATTTTGAGTCCTCAATCATGACCATGTTGAAATCCACTGGCTGTCTGTAGGGCGCGTTAATCAGAGCGTACCTTAGGACCAGGGGATCGATATTCTGGAGTGCCTCACGAACAGTCCAGAAATTTCCCTCCGATTTACTCATTTTCTCACCATCAACATTAATCATCCCATTATGCAACCAGTATTGTACCACTGGATCATGTCCCAAGCAACATTCTGATTGGAATATCTCTGCCTCATGGTGAGGGAATAACAAATCTGTGCCTCCTCCATGTATGTCGAATCTCTCCCCCAGATGTTTCAATGACATTGCAGAGCACTCAATGTGCCATCCCGGCCTTCCAAGCCCCCATGGACTATTCCAACTTGGTTCCCCTTTCTTTGCCCTCTTCCACAGTGCAAAATCTCGGTGATCCCTTTTCTGGGATCCAGTATTTCCGACTCTCCCTCCAGCGCCTTTCCTGACCATTTCAAGGGTTTGACCTGTCAACAAACCATATTTTTCGGGAGCTGTGTCAATCTCAAAGTAGACTCCATCGGAGCAGACATATGCGTGATTCTTTCTAATTAATACCTCAATCATGGAGATTATCTCAGGTATAGTTTCAGTAACTCTCGGATATTCATCTGCCCTGATGACATTCAATTTATCCATTACAATGAAATAATCTTCTATATTCCTGTTGGCCACTTCCAAGAAATCTACCTCTTCCTTCTGTGAAACAGAGATTATCTTATCATCGATATCTGTGAAATTGGAAATGTAATTTACGTCGTATCCGCTCTTCCTAAGCCATCTGACAATTATGTCGAATGCTATAGCTTGCCTTGCGTGTCCTATGTGACTAGGAGAGTAGGGGGTTATTCCACAGGCATAGATTCCAATTTTACCTTCTTCCAAAGGGGTAAAAATCCTCTTCGAACGAGATCGGGTGTCGTAAACCCTGAGCGTCATCACCACCCTCCAGCGAGCTAGCCGTCATCAACCTCTCGCAGCATCAACTAGTGCTGAGAACAGTTGGTCATGCCCTCCGCGCTCCGGATGCCATTGCACTCCGATGCAGAATTTCTTATCGGTTCTTTCAACCGCTTCAATCAAGCCATCATGCTTCGCGATGGCCGATATTGACAAGCTCCCCGGATCAACTACACCCTGATGATGTGTTGAGTTCACAGTAAACGAGCTCCCCATAATCTGCTCTAACTTGGAACCCTTCTCAACAATCACAGCATGATCCGTGGAGGTTCCATCATAGCCCCCATGTCCCTTGTGTTTAGGAACATCATCCAGATGCTGATGGAGGCTACCTCCGTGGGCGACACTCAGAATCTGCATTCCCCTACAGACTCCCAACAGTGGCATGTCTCTTGCCAGTGCCTCTGAAATAAGGGAGATTTCTTTTTCATCTTGCTTGGGATAATATTCCACAGTCATCGGGCCCGGCTCTTGGTTATAGAGAGCTGGAGCTATATCCGGACCGCCGGATACAATCAAACCGTCAATCATATCCAACAGTGTGGTGGTTTCACCTGCAGGAGGGATTATGATCGGTATGCCCCCTGCATTTTCAATCATAGATATGTATGCAGATGGAAGGATTGCAGCATGCCTATGCCAATTGCCGTAGACGGTTTCACGCATGAAGCAAGTTACGCCGATTATTGGCCTCAACTAAACACCTGACGACTCTCTGAGGATTCGGGCATGCCTGAATGATTTGATTCCTGCCACCATGAATGTTGATCCGATAATAAGGAGGAGGATTAGTGAGACGAGAGTTAGATTCGAGTCAGGGACGCCCATCATTACAAACATCGAGATTGGACTGACTACCATAAACAGTGCCAGGACCATGCAGGCGTGCATGTAGTGGTGTCTGTTTTTCTCATTTCTTTCTGATAGGAGACCCATGAAAAACATTGGAGCTCCCATGGCGGCAGGTATCAAAGCTGTCTTAGCTGCAGAATCAAAACCAGTAATTGCGAAAGATAGGATTCCCAGAATTACTAGTGTAGAACCGAATAGCTTAGCCAGATTAGGTACAGACCTACCGAAGAAGGAGAATGTGTCATCCATACCCCTCCCCGGGGTGGCTGTGCTTATGACGTTCTCTGTAGCTGTCGTTGCAGAAATTAGGACAAATTATGC
>CAXHBZ010000117.1:0-3979 GCA_964015215.1 uncultured Candidatus Poseidoniales archaeon
AAAAAAGAAGAGAAGCCCGTAGCAACACCTGTTAAGGCTGAACCAGCCCCAGTCGTAGCCAAACCTAAGAAATCCAAAAAGAAATCTGCGAGAAAATCCAAGAAGACCACTCCAAAGGAACCAAAAGCACCAAGGAAGAAAAGAGCAAAATCCGAACCCAAGGTAATGCCCGACGGATTTGAGGAAGCTGGCAAGGCCCGAGGATCGTTGAGGGTCTTCATTGATTTCGCAGTGAATTTTGGATTTATCATAGCAATTTTCGTCGGATTCGCGATATTGGAGACTCCCACAACATTCCCACTAATCGTCGCTATACTACTGTCGGCATTCAACATGGTAGTCATGCCTGTAAGATTCAACCATTCGATGGGAAACGTGATATCAAGAACTCAGTTTGTCAATTCAAGAGGCAATAATGCCAATTTCATATACCACTCTCTCAAGAATACCACAATCGCATCCTATTTCGTGTTTTTACTGGGAGTTTTCTTTGGAATATCGATGCTTGGAGACAGCTCCGGAATTGAAGGAGGGGACTTCATGAATGCATTCATAGCCATATGTCTCTCAGCAATACTGATACCAATTTTGGACTATGTTTTCAAGAGGACAAGGGCTGATACTCTTGGCCTCTGGGAAGTAGCATTCGGCGGTATTTGGCTAGTTAAAGCCACCAAGTCTGCATCGGAAGGGTCCCAATCCAAATTCATGAAGAGACTCGAATCGATGGCTGAGTATGCCGAATCAAGAGTCGATCTCGACGATGATGGAAAAGAGTGATACTAAATCACCTCAAACTTCTGACCTGAAACACCCTCCAATGTCCCTTCGGTAATCTGTGTAGGTGCAACGGCCAATGCGATATATCCCCCCTCCAATTCTCTTGTCGAGGTCACATTGATAGTGAGGCCTCCTTCAAGCCTATTCTTACCGAGATTTATGGGCGTGGGCGAGGCGATACTGAGCATATGCTTTCTCACAGTCCCCCTGCTGTCCAATCGTGCGTGTATCTCCTGACCTGGATAACAACCCTTGTTCAGAGCAACAAGCGTCCCTAATCCTATATCCGACGGTAGGCGTGTGCTGTCTGCCTCATTTCCCGCAGGAAACCCCGACCTTATCCTCGCGCATTCCCATTCTTCACTAGTTCGGAGCTCCAATGAGTTATCCTTGATTCTTTGAATGAATGATTCATCATCGCTCCTATACAGGATATCGAAGTGCCCGACACCAGATGTAGAATTTTTTGAGACAATCACGTCACCAATCGTTAAAAATTCATTATCTGATATCTCACCGATATCGGGGTATATCAAAGTCAGTAACTCAGCAGCCTCATCTCCATGTACTACACAGTGCCTCAAGGCGTCATTCCCATCATACAAGAGGAAATTCTTGTCCCACGGTATTCCCGTTGTTAGTGATAATCTCGTACTCTCCATATTCTCATGGATTCCCAATATGATAATCTCTGAGCCTATGCCAAAACAACTCACGATATCCTCAACTCTGCCATTTGAGTCGCAAATTAAACCGTCTATTCGCTCATTATTACCTATATTGCTGACATCCACAGTCAGTATGTTGTTGAGATGATCAGCGCATCCATCGCCGCTAAACACGGAAATGCTTGATTTAACATGGTAGATAGAGGCTTTCAGACCCAATGTAAAACCCATATTATCAACTGAATGATTGCCCGCATCCACATGACTTCGAGGCATTCGGGTTCTCTATTTGGAACCCACCGCCCATGAGGGAGTCTTTGTAATCTACTCTGATTCCGTTGAGCATAACGCTGTCCTTATTGTGTATGAAAACCCTTATGCCTCCGATTTCTATGATTTGAAATCCGGGTGTATCAGGAGCCTCCACTATCGCCATGTCATACATGTATCCAGAGCAACCCCCTGATTGGGCACTGATAAGCAAGACATGGGTTTCCTCATCACCAGCCATGGATTTGGACAATGCGACTTTAGCAGCGTCAGTCATATCAATGGAAACGTCGACTACCTCGACCTCTGACACGACAGGGAGCGTGAACCCGCCTCCTCCAAGAATCCCCATTGGAGATTGGCTGACACTCAACATATTTGAACAGTTGCGAAACCAATCGTCATGTATGAATACTTGGTGGGTGCTGAAGTTATGTGGATTCTGTATGGGATGTCGATATCCAGAGGATTTCTTCCTGCTCGAAGAGCTATGATACCGATTCAGTGGCGATTGAATCGCCACTATCCATCAACTTAGAATTCAAAGGTGAAATATTCTCTGTGGGGATTCTTATGAGGACCCCCGGGAATGACCGAGAGTTAGTCATCGGCTTCCTCTATGGTGAGGGAATTATCGAGAATTACGAAAATGTGGAGGATATCGACATCGACGATAATTGCTGCCATGTGAAAATAACTGCAGACAGTAATTTCGATCCCGTGGAACATGTCAGGAAAACTTCGGTTTCCTCGGCATGTGGCATATGTGGTCGGGACTCCATATCGAATCTTCTCCGGCCACAAGGCGTCAAAATTCCGACTGGCCGTACTTATGCACTCCATAACATTATCAAATCCGTCGACGTACTCCGTTCATCACAAGACGTTTTTTCTCTGACAGGCGGTTCTCACGCTGCCTCTATGATGGACCCAAGTGGCAGGATGGTTCTCATCGCTGAGGATGTGGGCAGACACAATGCGGTCGACAAGCTCATCGGCAAATGCCTTTCTTCGGGAATTAAAAATCCCGGTGATAATTTCATAGTAGTTTCTGGTAGAGCATCTTTTGAGTTGGTTTTGAAGTCAGTTAGATTCGGGTTTCCAATGTTGGTTGCTGTCGGAGCACCCAGTTCTCTAGCAGTGGATATGGCGACTGAACACGGAATGACATTAGTTGGATTTGTAAAGGAGGAGAAAATATCTGTCTACAGTTTTCCTGGAAGGGTACAGACTATCTAGATCTTTTAGCCTGCTCCTTGGCTAGTATCTTACATCTACTAAGCTGCTTTTTACATAGGTCCCTATCATGCTGATCCAGCCCTCTGTCCAGAGCCTGTATGAAACACTTTACAGCGTCTTCAAAAAGTTCCAGAGAAGCGTATGATGACCCCATGTTGTAAAGGAGCTTTCCACCAACAGCCTCCGGATTCATTGAAATCGCGGTATGATACGATCTAATACTGTCTCCATATTTACCCATTTGGTAAAGTGCGTGCCCTCTGCCAGCCTGTGCTTTGACCCTAAGCTCCAGCTCTTCTCTCGGTGCTCCTCCAATCGCCTTCTCGAATGCACTAAGGGCCTCCGAGCTCCTCTCCTCGGCAAGAAGATTGACTCCTTTATTGTACCACTCTATTGACACATTAAGATCGACATCCGGAGCTTGGTTTTGGGTTTCAAGAATCTCTCGTGCCTCGTTGCCTGCAGCAATGAGATCGGTTTCCTCGATTTCATCAACAGCCACATCTTCTTCCGACGCTTCCAGGGACTTTGCCTTCTGTCTACACTGTAAAGCTCTGTCTATGTGTCCAGCAGCTGAAAGTGAGTCAGCCATACCCTCCCAGATTGACGGATCTTCCCTGTTATCTTCCAGTAGTTCCTTCCAGACCTTCACAGAATCAACATGATCGCCCCTCTGAGTCATCTCTTTGGCTTCCGCAACTCTATCTGCTACCGTGTCTATAATTGGACCGATTTCTTGGATATCCTCCTCTCCTGTTGCCAGCCTTAGTCGAGCTTCAACAATTCTAGATTCTAAGCCATCAACGGACTCTATTTGTAATGCTTTCTCCCAAATGGATATGGCTTCCTCATCATTACCAATATCGGCTCTCATGTCTCCCAGTGAAATGAGACTCTTGACGTGTTCAGGATCCGCTAGAAGTGCGTTGGACAGAGATTTCATCGCATCATTTTCCCTCCCGAGGCCTCTTAGTATCCTGTCTCTTATACACATCTCCGAGCCCACGAGACGCTACAACATC
>CAXHBZ010000118.1:0-3918 GCA_964015215.1 uncultured Candidatus Poseidoniales archaeon
GAGATGTTGTAGCGTCTCGTGGGCTCGGAGATGTGTATAAGAGACAGAAAGGAATGCAGGTCGAAGCCCGGAGAGGGCCTCGGGATTTGTCGCCGGACGGATACAACCATCCTCTGAAACCGTTCCTTCATCTGTTTCAACAGGTATTATCTCAGAATCCAGAGCACCACTTTCTCTCGCCTTCGAAGCCCGTGACTGGCTCTCAATGGCAAACCGTTCCTGATCTTCTCTGGTTATCCCATACTTTTCTGCTAGATTTTCTGCAGTGATCCCCATTGATGTAAATGCGGTTGGGTACTCTGACCCTAATTTTGGATTGGGCATCGGGTTGTATCCTGTCATCGGAATCCTAGTCATGGACTCAATTCCTCCTGCTATGAATGCGCTACCTGAACCCATGGAAATCCTACCCACTGCGTCGTGAATTGCCTGCATCGAGGATCCGCAGAACCTGTTGATTGTCACTCCGGGAACGGTCTCGGGAAGTTTCGTTAGGAAAGTAATCATCCTAGCCACATTGAAACCCTGTTCTGCCTCTGGGAACGCAGTACCTACTATTAGGTCTTCAATTAATGATGGGTCTATTCCTGTTTCTTCAATCAGTCCGTTTATCACCGTCGCGGCTATATCGTCTGGTCTCACTCTTGCTAGTCCCCCTTTCTTCGCAGGGGTGAATGGGGACCTGGCGTATCCGGCTATCACTGCGGGCATGATATACCATGGGAGGGGTGGATAATTAAATCTGAAGGTGATATTTACTACACCGACTTTAGTCTGCTAAACTTCCTAGTTCCTACTATTTTCCCAGACAGAGATGTATCTTTGTGTGCCCTCTTCATCGAGAGGCCTCCTCTTTATCTCGAAGTAAATCTGGTTCAGCCCCTCCCCAACAGAGTCAATGAAACGTCTACTAAGAGGCCACGGTGGGCCTTCAATTTCATGACCGGAGTGGTTTAATCTCCCGATACAGACAAGTCTCCCCCCTTTTGAAAGGAGTGGGGCTAGATTCGGTGCAGCAGATTTTCTAACCTCTTCAGGGATAGCCTGTAGGATATGAATCTCAACGACAAGGTCCCAGTACCCCTGCCATTCCTTAGGGAGATTTAGTAGATTTTCTACTCTCCATGCCACATTGGAACTTTGATGGATTTTTGAAGACCATTGGATGGCGGTCTTCGAGATGTCGAATGCCGTCACATCCCAACCGATCTCTGACAGATACACTGCATCCTCACCCAACCCAGATCCGACAACAAGTGCCCTTCCGTTTGGAGGGTTCTTGCTAGCCCAATCAATTAGGAATTCGTGTGGTTTACCATCTGACCAAGGTATGAGGGAGCTGTCACCGTTTGATAGATCGTAAAGCTGTTCAAACCATCTGAGGGGTTCTTGTTCCGATTCAGCGCCCCTTGCCATGTTCAGAATCATACTCCTGAAAGGGTCAGGGCCTTCCTCATCGGCGCCTTTCAATGTACCATCTCACATGTGGGAGATTATGGCATCACCGAACTCGGAGCAGGAGAGCAGTGTCGCTTCGTCCATCAACCTCTCGAAGTCATACGTGACTGTGCCAGCGGAAATCGCCCCTTCCATTCCCTTGACAATTAGATCTGCCGCATCTGTCCATCCCATGTGACGGAGCATCATCTCAGCTGAGAGTATTAGGCTCCCGGGATTCACCTTGTCCTGCCCCGTGTACTTGGGTGCAGTCCCATGGGTGGCCTCGAATATAGCGATGCCCGTATCGTAGTTTATGTTGGCGCCCGGCGCAATTCCAATTCCTCCTACCTGTGCGGCAAGAGCGTCTGAGATGTAGTCGCCATTCAGGTTCATCGTGGCCAGTACCCCGTATTCCCTCGGTCGTGTCAATACTTGTTGCAACATCGCATCAGCAATTACATCCTTTATTGTGATGGTTCTCCCAGTTTTCGGGTTCTGGAAAGTGCACCAAGGGCCGTCATCGAGAACCTCTGCCCCGAATTCTTCGCGAGCCAACTGGTACCCCCAGTCTCTGAACCCCCCTTCTGTGAACTTCATGATATTTCCTTTGTGGACCAATGTTACCGATTCTTTGTCATTATCAATCGCGTACTTGATTGCCGCTCTGACTATTCTTCCGGTTCCCTCGGAGCTGATAGGCTTGATTCCTATTCCCGAGGTTTTTGGAAACCTTATCTTTTCCACTCCCATTTCATTCTGTAAGAAGTCTATCACCCTCCTGACCTCGGGAGTACCTGCTTCCCACTCTATTCCCGCGTATACGTCCTCGCTGTTCTCTCTGAAGATGATCATATCAACTGCCCCAGGATCTCTAACTGGACTGGGGGTCCCTTCGTACCACCTCACTGGTCTAACACATGCGAATAGATCGAGCTTTTGGCGGAGTGCGACGTTCAGGCTTCTTATTCCTCCTCCGACAGGCGTTGTGAGGGGCCCCTTGATCGAGACCAGACCATTACGCATCGCCTCGAGTGTCTCGTTTGGGAGCCATTCACCCGTAGAGTCGAATGCCTTTTGTCCCGCCAACACTTCTTTCCAGGAGATGGTTCTCGTACCTCCATATGCCTTGGTAACAGCATTATCTACCACCTTTATCATTACAGGAGTGATATCAATGCCTATTCCGTCTCCCTCGATGTAGTGTATAGTTGGGTTTTCCGGAACTTGCAAGTGTCCATCTGAGAGTGTAATTCTTGAGTCCTGCGTCATGTTACTCGCACCTCCGAACATAGGGACACTCATGAAGCCAACCCTTGTAGGGCGATAACTCTCCGAAAGGGCATGAACGGAGAAGTGCGATGGACGGCAGATGGGGGGTATGTGGGTACTACCTCTAATGGAAAGGTGTTCGGGATATACGGGGAGTCCGCTCCGAGTCCGATGGAAATGGTCTTACATTCTCATGCGGCATGTTCACTGATTGACGTTATTGTGGGCCTCAAGGAGAGAGTGGAGGACATTGAGTCTGCGACAGTGGAGATTGATTCTACTCGGGCTGATGAGAGTCCACGAGTGTTCACTTCAATTAACATGAGATATGTAGTCAAGGGGGATGTCCCTGAGAAGCTTCTAAGGAGACTGATAGAAAGTAGCCATGAGAAATATTGCAGTGTGGGTGTCATGATTACAAGATCTGGTGCGAGTCTGAATTGGACATTGGAAATGGAATGACAGAAATATCAAATTCGTAGGTTTTCCAAGCTTGGGATTAATACTGATTCTGTGCCTTTATCCAGCTTGGCTACACCAATCATTAAACACCCCCCATCCGGAAGACGGAATCCCTTGCGCCACGGGACGTGTAAGCTGAGAGTTGGAGAACGGGAGAAGTGAGACTATGCAACAGAAGATTAAGGGGTCAAAAGAGGAAGGAAAGACTGAGGAAGGCCTGGTAGTTGAACGCCGATTTACATCCGCTGGTGAAGACCCCTTTGGAAAGTTCGATTGGATTGAAATGGACGCAGAAATAAGAAATCCTGATGGTTCAATGGCAGACTCAATTACTGGTGTCAAGCTCCCCTCTGGGTACTCTGGAGTTCCTGGTAAGGTTTTGGCCCAGAAATATCTCAGGAAGGCGGGAGTACCTGCCCACCTGCGAAAGGTGGCCGAGGAAGGCGTCCCAGTATGGCTTCAAAGGAGTGAGCCTGACCATGAAAAATTAGAGTCTCTAAAGTCTGAGGAAAGATTCACCGGGGAAAGAGATGGTAGGGAGGTTTTCAGAAGGTTGGCTGGAACATGGACCTATTGGGGATGGAAGCATGGCTACTTTGCTAGTGAGGCAGATGCTAGAGCTTATTTCGATGAGATGTGCTATTTAGTTGCGAGCCAGCGCTCTGCACCGAACAGCCCACAGTGGTTCAACACGGGCCTCTTCTGGGCATATGGGATAGAAGGTCCTGCTCAGGGGCACACTTACAT
>CAXHBZ010000119.1:0-3910 GCA_964015215.1 uncultured Candidatus Poseidoniales archaeon
CACCCGTTATGTCGTCGGCAGCGTCAGATGTGTATAAGAGACAGGTTGAGGACGCCGCAGAGGGCATCTTCGCAATCATCGGGGGAGTCGGTCTCGCTGGGTGCGGGGTATGCTCCCTACTTCTCGGTGGCATCCTAGCCCTGGTTCTGAAAGATGACAAGCCACAGACAATGGTAGTCAACCAGATGCAACAGTAATCTTTGGACCGGACGATTGAACACCTAGTGTTCTGGGTGCGTCTCATGAGCCCGAGGCATCGCTTGCCGATGGTTGTGGTCTATCTCCTGCTTTCCGTAGCACTGAGTGGATGCTTGTCCAACGGGGATGCTAAAGAGGCGCCTGCGCTGATAGAGGTTCCATTCATAGGGCCTGTCGATGAGAGGGAGTGTTTCGAGTTCGACGACAAGGAGAGGTGTTGGTTGCTTCACGTCCCGGAGACAGCTACCTACGAATTCTGCCTATCGAACTCGTGCCCGTTGCTTGTCGATGTACACGGGAGAACATCAACGGCAGCACATCAATTCAATCTGTCCGACTACCCGAGAATAACTGACCAGGATAATGTGATTCTTGTTCATCCGGAAGGAATTGACAACCGATTCAACATTGGGTGGTGTTGTGGGGATGAGAATGATGTTGGGTTCATTCTGGAGCTGATCGACAAGATAATCCACGACAGGCATGCTGATGTTAATCGCGTCTACGTTACAGGGTGGAGCAATGGCTGCTACATGAGTAACGAGCTGGCAAGCGTCGCCAGTCACAGGATTGCCGCCGTGGCGTGTATGGCAGGGTATACCGATGAGGCGCTTCCGACCAATTATTCGGCCATCCCAGTAATGGAGATCCACGGCTTGGCGGACCAGATCGTGCCATATGGGTCCTCTTTCACAACGGGGGTTCTACTCGAGGGGACGCTAGAGGGCGATGAGGGGGCAATACAGAACATGTACTGGTGGGCTGACGCGAATGGATGCCCGGGCTCTGTGCCTGACCTTGAGACAGTAGAATTGGATTACTCAATCAAGAGATTCACTGGTTGCGAGAACGGAGCTGACGTTGTGCTGGTTACAATGAATTACGCTCAGCACAACCCATACCTGAACGACTACGATGGAACAGACAGCCCATTCTACCAGACGATTCTGACTGGAAACCCAACTGGGATCGATGCTTCACTGATGGCTTGGGACTTCCTGAGCCAGTACTCGAAGAGCGTGGAGATGGGAGAGGGGTAAGTGCAGGACCGTGCAGTTGAACACCTATTGTTCGAGTCGGGGGGCATGCGCGCACGGCCGAGCATGGCCTTGTTGATGGTTATGCTAATGGCGTCCGCTCCGTTGAGTGGTTGCTTCGGGGAGGAGAGCGAAGATGCTGATTCAACCGACTTGGAGGTGAATCCCGAGGTTCTTGTCGCAGGGGAGGTTCAGTTGGTGAGCTTAAGCGCGAAATCGAAGATGTCTGTTTACATTCCATATCTCATCAGGGACCCAGGCACGGGATTCATGCAAAACTCCACAGTGATAGACCTAGAGAAAGGGGAGGATTTGTCCTTGGAGGTGTTGGTGCCTCCGAGGACGGACGGTGTGTTCTTTCTAGTCGGCGAGTTCGGTCGGATTCACTGGCCAATCAGGGAGCAAAGCGAGTCATGGGGGTCCTGGCAATCCAGAGGGGGACCAGATGGAATGGACGGTCAAGGTGCCATCAGGACGCCTGCAAACAATTCAACGTTCGATGGTTTGGAGGTACACTCCTCTGTCATGGGGGGGTCGGTCTCAATGAAGTTCGTACCTTCGATTAGGCAGGCCTCGGTGTCAGTAGAGGAAGGGGGTTCGCACTCCACTGGTCTCGTCCATGGGAGGACAGTTTACGATCGGTTGTTCGAGCTGACAGACCCAACTGATACCCTCGATCCGATTGATGGGAAGGCCGGGTACTTCGATAGGTGGGCTGGACAGGGCAACGCCGCTTACGAGGATGCGGCCTTGTACATAATCGGTGAGCTGGAGGGCTTTGGGCTCGAGGTGATAGCGCACAGGTACGAATACACGGACATCATGAATGTCCAGAACCCAGAGGCGTACAACATATGCGCCTACAAGTGGGGGTCAGTAGTCCCAGACGAGTGGATGGTCTTCGGGGCTCACTTCGATGTGGCTCCGCCCGCGAACGCGGTCCTCCTCGATCCCCATGTCGTGGGCTTCCGAACCTATGGTACCAGAGTGGGGGCGTATGATAACTCAGCGGGGACGGCAATGGTGATGGAGACTGCGAGGGCACTTGCAGAATTCGACTCCAGAAGGACCATGGTGTTCTGCCTCTGGTCCGGGGAGGAGGGTGGCAAGCGTGGATCTGACTACTGGACCGAGTACTACGTCAAGGAAGACAACCCGCAAGTCACCGTGATGAACTACATCAACCTCGATATGGCCGGGGTCAACTGGCCAGGAGGAGGAGGGGCCCCTCATGGAGACCCGGATCCGGAGGTAGACGAGGACGGCTATCCCAAGGATAGCGAGGTATGGCCTCTGAGAGTCTACATAGGACCCGGCCCCAACCACGATCAGATTGACCAGCCAGGCATGGTGGGCTTGTCCAACTGGATAGGCTCTGACGCACTTGGACTGGAAGAGCAGATGGGGACTCTGGTCGGGGAGAACTACTCGGCAGACACATGGAAGACCAATGTATGGCTGGACATGGACAGGCCGGAAGTCATCGTCTACGAGGACACTACTGCAAGGAGTGATCACGCCAGCTTCCAGGACAACCTCGGCACGGTCACGGTTGGGTTCGGTGGTCTCGTGGACGGATATTGGTGCTACCACCAAGTATGCGACACGCTAGAGGAGATGGAGGACTGGATGGACACCATCGGTAAGGGGTACGGTGAGGAGAACACGGGGGTCGCCAATGTAGTCAACAGCCTCGACATGATCACTTGGTGGGCCCTGATGACCTTCTTCCACTGTGATGAGGAGCCTGTCTTCAACGCATTGAGCTAGGATTTTTTAGAGGCCTTAGGATGTCTTCAGGAAAGTATGGCAACAGCACTGGTGCGCGGGATCTTTCAGATTGGGGAAGGCCCCTGGCCAGGTTTGCTGCATCGAGACTGAAAGAAAAAAATATCAGTGTTTTGATGGTGACGAACACACATCTGCTTATGTCCATCTTCAGTGCTGTCCTAATCATAGATAGCAATGTTCTGGAGGGGTGTTTACTACTCGTAGTCAAAGGCGTCGTTGATGCTGTCGACGGGGAGCTTGCCAGGATCAGGAAGCGCCCCTCTCATGTCGGGAGATACTGGGACACAATAGCCGATACCATAGGCCTGGGCTTTGTTATGTACGCATTCGGGCAGCATCTGGGTTGGGGGATCCTGTACACTGCTGGCGTTGTGTTGGCGGTCCTACTGCAGTATTCTCTGTTCAATCACTTCTCAGTGAGAATGAGAAGCCTTGGGGAAGGAGATAGCGTCAGCCGAATTGATGAGGAGACAAGGCCGATTGCGAAGCCATGGGAGAAGCAGAGTCACGTTGATTTCTTGCATATGATTTACTTAGTCGGATTTTCCTGGCAGGATCGTTTGGTCGGTTCCATAACTGGTAAGAGGCGCAATGAAGTATCGTTCGAGTTGACGGTTTCATCATTGCTTGGTTACGGATTTCAATCATTAATCGTACTTCTTCTGAGCCTGACCAATAACCTGGAGGCCCTGGGCGATATGATACTATACGGAAACAGTTCAGTAGCCTTTCTTGTTGTGGTTAGCAGTCACTTTCAATGGAAAGCCCGCTCAACATAAGCCCCTGCCTCTTCATCTAGGCATTGACACTTTGTACGCGCAAAGGAAAGGAAGAATGTTGGTCACGTGACGTCTAGTCGGTCCATTCAATTGGCAGATGTATCT
>CAXHBZ010000120.1:0-3903 GCA_964015215.1 uncultured Candidatus Poseidoniales archaeon
CTCCCAGATGTCGAATACCCCAGAAAATATTTGGGAAATAGGGCTCTGCGATAAACTGATAATCTAGGTTATCAGAATTAATTTTAGATAACACATCTTAAACGTTAGAGCAGTACAACGTTTTGGGAAAATAATCTATATTTTGACCAAAACCCCCTTAATCAGTAGCCCATCTGATTCGTTGCAGGAATGATCTATGGCAATGAGCATCGGTGGCTATTGTATGACATGCAAGAAGTACGGGATCATATCAAACTGTCAAACAGAGGTTATGAAAAATGGTAGGACCAGAGCATACGGGGTTTGTAGCCAAAAGGATTGTACGGGGAAAATTTCCAAAATAATATCCTGACTATGCAATGGTTCTTTGAGTAGGACATTGTCCGGGAATTACTGGGCTCGTGGTCTAGGGGTTATGACGTCGCCTTGACATGGCGAAGATCGCAGGTTCAATTCCTGCCGAGCCCACCAGTAGAAACTTACCTAACTCTAATGTTTTTCAGTATAGGTGACCCTTAGCTTCCCAGCACCTTTTGATTTTACACCAATTATCTGTATAGGTGGAATTTCGGAAATATTCGAAACATGGGTCCCCGCACATGGGCACAAATCTATTTTATCAATTTCCACTACTCTTAGTACTTCAACAGAACCAGGTATCCTGTCCATGAATTTTGTATGTCTCATATTTTCATGTGAAAGGATATCTGCCCTTGATAGCTCTTGGACAAGAACCTCAGCACCGTTCGAAATAATTGTATTAACTTGGTCAATAATATCTTCCGAGCTAAACTGGTCTCTATCTGGGAACCATAAATCGATCCTAGTACTCGTTTCACTGATTTGATTTCCCACTGTTTCAGCACCGTACATGTCGTTAGCCATAGCAGAAAAAACATGTTGCGCTGTATGCATCCTAGAATTCCTATTGCGCCAAAGACGATCTATCTCACAAGTTATTTTTGCTCCTTCCTTGAATAAACTCTCATCATCAACCGGATGAATTATTTTATCACCAGGCATAACTTCCAACATTTTCGATGTAATTCCATCGTAAGATATGGTTCCCCTGTCCCCAGGTTGGCCACCACCTCTCGGGTAACAATATGATTCCTCTAGGAAAAGGGCCCCGTCTCTAATTTCTGTAATCTTAGACTCAAATTTAGGAGGGTCTGTTCCGGGGTGTAGCTTTAAGTGCAACTTCTCTTGCATATTATCACTCGAATATCCCTGTCAACCCACCTTCTAAAATGGCATTTGACAAATTCCTAGTGTCATCAGATAGTTGGCGATCGCCTTCCAGTGGGAGTACTATTCCCCTCACCCAGCTTCTAATTTTCGAAACCCCTAAGCCTGGTTTTTCACTGATATTCTCGAGCGCTTGACAAGCACAGATCAGCTCATTAGCGATAACACTCGATAGAAGACGTGTACAATTCATAGTTCTGTATGACCCTGTAGCACCCATGGATGCGTGGTCCTCTTTCCCCATACTAACAGGTACATTTGATGTGGTTGCTGGTCCCGCCATTAAGTGGAGCTCAGAAATAATAGCGGCTGACGAGTATTGAATAATCATCAGACCACTTTCTAAACCCTCTTTAACTGCTAGGAATGGACTATGTCCTCCCCATTGTGGATCTAAAATCTGATTGATCCTCCTCTCCGATATAGAAGCCAATTCATGGCATGCTATTGCGACAGAGTCACTGCACAGAGCTATGTATTGACCATGGAAATTACCTCCTGATATTACTTCTAAATCTCCTTCTGCGAATATTAGTGGGTTATCTGTAGAGCTGTTTATTTCAATCTCCAGAATCCTTCTTGACTCCTTCAGGACATCTATAACAGGGCCGTGAACTTGGGGAGAACATCTAATTGAGTATGCATCTTGAACTCTTTCGCAATTCTGGTGTGAAATATTTATTTCGGATTCTGTTAAGAGTGGCAATATTCTGGCTGCAGATATGCTTTGGCCGGGGTGAGGACGTGATTGATGAATCCTGATATCAAATGGCTTGTGTGACCCTCTAATGGCTTCTACTGTACATGCTGCCGATGCGTCAGATGCGAAGCAAAGAATATCGAGGTTGTACAGTGCCTCACACATAAATGCACACATTTGGCTTGTACCGTTGATTAGTGAAAGCCCCTCTTTTGCCGCCGGGACGATGGGGTCTATGTCGAACTTTCTAAGAGCTTCCAATGCTGGCATTCTATTCCAATTCCCATCTCCATCGTAAACATTGCAGTTACCTTCTCCCATCATACCCATTGCCAGATGGGATAAAGGAGCTAGATCACCAGAAGCACCAAGAGACCCTATCCTTGGTATAACTGGGCAGACCCTATGATTTATCATAGAAATTAATGTTTCAATTATTACTGTCCTCGCACCGGAATTTCCTCTGGATAGAGTGTTGGCTCTGATTAGCATCATCATCAGTGTATGTTTATTTTCCATTTCATCTCCAATTCCACAAGCATGACTTCTTATTAGGTTGGCTTGGAGCTCCTCTAATTTATCAGATTCAATTGTTACCGAGGATAGTGCACCAAACCCAGTATTTATTCCGTAGGTTATCTCACCGCTCTCTAGGATCCGCTCTATTCCTGCTCTAGATTCCTCTATTTTTCTTCTCGCTAGGTCTGAGAGTAGAACTGTAGTTTTCAGAAAACCTGTTTCAACGACATCACCAATTGTAAGCGACTCCCCGTCTATTACGAGCTCTCTCATGGTGCCCGGTACAGGCATCTACAAATAGACTCATCGAGATTCAAAAAGCTCTTCGATTAGACCTTCCCTCACTAATGAAGGCATTGTGACCTCTAATTCTGTGTTACTTTCCATGGCTCTTCTTATGGTCCACATTGCCTCATCATTTCTAGCCCAGGATCTTCTTGCGACACCATTCTCAACGTCCCATGGCAACATAGATTCTATGGATTTCCTAGATTTTTCAGAGCCGTCTATCATCATACCAAAACCGCCATTGATTACCTCTCCCCATCCGACTCCTCCTCCATTGTGGAGGCTGACCCATGTAGCACCTCTGAATGAGTCTCCTACAAAATTCTGTACGGCCATGTCCGCTGTAAACATAGACCCATCCTTGATGTTGGCGGTTTCTCTGTATGGACTATCCGTCCCGCTGACATCATGGTGATCTCTTCCGAGTACTATTGGAGCGGATATATCACCCCTTCTGATTGCATCATTAAATGCTAAAGCAATGGACTTTCTTCCCACTGAGTCTGCATATAGAATCCTAGCTTTACTACCCACAACGAGGTTGTTCCTAGGGGCTTCTTCTATCCATCTTAGATTGTCAGAGTATTGCTGTTTGATCCTGTCCGGGGAACCATTCTTTAGGTCGGTCAGAATGGATTTCGCAATACTGTCCGTCATATCTAGGTCTCTTTGTTCGCCGGACGTACATACCCACCTAAACGGACCGAATCCATAATCAAAACACATCGGCCCCATTATGTCTTCGACGTAGGAGGGATATGCAAAATTTCCTTCCTCATCAACAATATCTGCTCCCGAGCGGCTCGCTTCTAGAAGGAATGCATTCCCGTAATCCCAGAATTTCATACCTTTCTTTGATAGATCATTAATTGCCCTAGCATGCCTCTTCAAAGATGATTTAACAGATTTCTTGAATATATCAGGACTATCCGATAATAACTCCTTGGCCTCCTCAAATGAGTATCCTACTGGCGTATACCCACCAAGCCATGGGTTATGGAGACTTGTCTGATCACTCCCTAAATCAGGAGTAATTTCTTGATCTAACAGTGCTTCAAGTAAATCGACGATATTTCCAAGGTATCCGATAGATACTGCTTCTCCAGATTCCATTGCAGTTTTTGCCCTATCTATAACTACATTTAGGT
>CAXHBZ010000121.1:0-3826 GCA_964015215.1 uncultured Candidatus Poseidoniales archaeon
GCTCAAAACAAGTCTGTGAATCTAAATGAAGGGTCAGATGAGCTCATGGCATTAGCTATTGAATCCGGAGTAGATTTAGATGAGGCCAGATCCGAGGCACAGGTAACGGCTCTGGTTTCCGCACTGTTCCTAACAAACAGAGGTTATACTGAGGTTTCACAAGAGTCTGGGAGAAATGGAAAGGTCACTTTAGTACCTTTGTGGGAAGGTGATGAAAGCTTCACTGAGTTGACCGCTAGGCTTCATCCGCGGGAAGTCGGGGTGATCGAAGGTGAGTAGCAAGGCAGAAGTTCACACTTTGTTAGAGGCGATATTATTCGGCGCTGGAAGATCTATGTCAGTGGATGAGCTAGCTTCTTTACTTTCACTGAGGAACTTTCAGGTCAAAGAGGGCCTTGAGGAGCTAAAGTCGATGATGTCATCAAGAAACTCAGGGGCACTTCAGCTAACAGAAGTTACCGGAAGGTGGATCATAGAAGTGAAACCGGAAATCTCGCCTTCATTGCCTGAGTCATTCAAACCAGAAATCCCACAGAGGCTGTTGCCAGCCGCGGCTTTGATAGCCTACCACCAACCGATGCCACAAGCACAGCTTAGGGACATGCTCGGACCAAAAGCGTACGATCACGTCAGAGATCTTGCGAGCCTGGGGCTTATCGACAAACGGAGGGACGGATTAACTAGGAGACTGACTACCACGAGAAGGTTTGCGGAATACTTCGGATGTCCAGAGATCGAATTTAGAAAGGTAAGGACATGGTTCAGGGAAGAAGCATCCAAACTTGGTTTGACCAGTGCACAGCTCGCGGCAACGCTCGACCCTGATGAGCAAATGACAATTTCTGAGTTCACAGGAGAGGATGAGGAGCTAGAAGTGAAGGCTCAATCCGAGGAATGACTACTTTCGTAGTGTCTTACCTGCTCCCCTGTGACCTATTATCCTAGGGCTCCCCCAAGGAATTCCATTTTCCAAATCACTCAACCAGCTATTTTCAGAACCTTCCCAATTCATCCTCCTGCCCTGCTCAAGTATAATCCGAGATTTCCTATCCTCGTCCATCTCGGTCCAAATTGGAAGAGAACTACGGGCTTCAACCATCAGATCACCAAGGTCCGCAGGCGACGAATCGGAAAGCCTCCTTGACCATTCTTCGTCTAGGGGTTGACTCGCGGGCCTTGGCCACCTGTAGGTACCGTCAGGTTTGGTTATCACATCTGGATTCATGTGATCCGTGACTATTGAGATTCCCGCATCCAATAGCTGAGCCTCAAGATGCAGTGGGCCCGGCCAAACAAATGCGCCCATGCCTCTGAGTGATTGATGTAATCTCACAAGTCCCTCGCCTTTGAGTCCCACAACCCTTCCCAATCTGGCATGTCTTTCCCATCCACTGACATACTCAAGAGCCATCCCTACTGAGTTCATCCCGTCATCTCTGAATTTTTTGGCTATTGAGGGGACGGACGTCATGAAGAATTGAGGTATTGCGAACATCTTCTTCACCCTCCAATGCCTTCCCCAAGGTCGAATCTTTGGGACCAGTTGTGTCACTGGAATCCCAAAATTACACTCCGCCGAAGCTTTTGCAATTCCAGGTGAGAAACTCGATACGATGGTCGACCTTGGAGTGAGAAGTAGGTCCTGAGTCATTATTGTAATTTTCTTCATTATCGATTGAAGATATTCATTATGGGACTTGCCGACAACTGGATGGGGCATTTTTATTTCAATGTCAACAGTCTTGCATCCCGACTGCCATTTTTCTAGGAATTCCCTGTCATCAATAATCTCCTGAAAGGTCAATACTCCCTCTTCTTTCAACTTGGAGGTATGCATGTTCTCAATGCATCTGGAACTTAGTGTTCCGTGTGTGGGGAGGGCCTCGTCATGGTAAATTACGAGTTCACCATCAGCGTCCATCCTCAAATCAAACTCGACTCCGTCAGAGAAGTCCATACCGTGCTTGAGGGCCAGCAAAGAGTTCTCAGGAGGCCTATTCCACATATGATTACTGATACTGCCGAGCGTATGGGGGCAATTAATGCAATCTGAGGAATTCATGTGACGTGACAATACTCATTACCTCTCTGCCTCTACGGGACTTAGGTATTGTCATGTCAGAAGCAGAATTAGACCGCGCGTCCGACCCGTTAGAAGTACGTGGATATTGTATGTATGATTGGGGTAAGTCGTCTTTTGAGACTAGTGTAGTTTCGGCTATTTTCCCTACTTGGTTTGCTTATCTCTTCCTTGAAGCAAATGGACTCAACACCACTATTGCTGGAATAACGATGGAGGGAGATGCATTAATCGCATATTTAGTGGCACTGGGAACTTGGGCTGTGGCTATCATCGCACCAGCACTCGGGGTCATAGCTGATTACAAACCAGTCAAAATGAGTTGGCTCAGAATATTGACCTATATCGGCGCTGGTTCAACGTTTATGCTTGGATTTGACTTTCTTGCAGGTTCTGGGAATGAATGGATTTGGCTCCTAATTTTCTACTTCATTGCAAACGTCGGTCTGAATGCTGCTGGTGTTTTCTACAATGCACTATTGCCACATCTTGGCAAGGATGAAGAAATGGATAGCATCTCAAACAGGGCTTACGCATATGGATATCTGGGAGGGGGAATTCTACTTGTTGTACATCTTGCACTTGTTCTCGGAATCGGTGGAGACGCTGTCATCAGATTCTGCTTAGCCTCATCAGGAGTATGGTGGTTCGGTTTTGCGCTCATCACGTTCAAGTACGTACCAGAGCCCCCTATGGAGAATGATAAGCAAGTTCCAACCATCAGAGAAGCCTACTCCCAAGTCTGGACGACACTTAAGGAGTACAATAAATTCAGAACACTATTCATCTATATGCTGGCATACTTCTTCTTCATAGATGCGATTAACACAGTATGGGCAATAGGGCCAATATTCGGCGCAGTTGTCCTAGGGGTATCAACAATCGAACTAATGATCACCATAGTTTTGATTCAGTTCGTCGCATGGCCATGTGCATTACTTTTCACAAATCTCGCTAATGCATGGGGAACCAAGAAAGCTCTGAATGCGTCTTTGGTCGGATGGCTGGTGCTGAGCTTCGCAACTCTTGGTTTTGCACCACTGGAGCTTGACTCACATGATGAATTTGAAGTAATGTATGATTGGAATGACGAATCACAGTTGTATCAGGTGCATGTAAACTACTACGCTAGCAATATAGCGCAAAAATTGAATTTCGAGGACGGGGAGTTCGATGAACAGGCTTGGGCCGCTCTCTGGAGCGAATCGCTTCCAGTAGAGTACGACGATAATACTGGTACATACTCGTGGAGCTACTCTGATTCCTCTGACGAAAAGCTGGTATTTGATGTGGATGAGGTGGATGATGTATCCTCAATCCTAACATCAATTTCAGACTCCAGATTCAGCATCAGTGTGTCAGGGGGTCCTTTGGATGGCTCATCTAACGTGGGTATAGATCATCCAACAAACCTCGGTGACGGTGCATTGGACGTCATACCTGAAACAGTAAGGAAACACCTTTGGGGGCCTTTGGGCATAGAGGTCGGATATCAATTCATGATATTAGGGATGATGATAGGCACCCTATTTGGAGGCTCGCAAGGTCTTTCCAGGAGTATATTCGGACAGATGATTCCTGAGACTAGGAGTACAGAATTCTTTGGCTTCTTCGGTTTCTTTGGGAAGGTAGCGGCGGCTATCGGACCGCTTCTGTATGCGACCATGACTTTGATGTTCGATAGCAGAGTAGGAGTCCTAAGTCTGTCTCTTATACACATCTGACGCTGCCGACGACATAACGGGT
>CAXHBZ010000122.1:0-3809 GCA_964015215.1 uncultured Candidatus Poseidoniales archaeon
AAAGAGGTGAGCTTTGCTGTGTTCGAGGAGTTCTCCATGACACATTGAAGTAAAGGAAAGTAATAACGATTTTCCAGAATTTATTCACAGCATCTCCCTGAGATGGAGTCCAGTGTAGCTCGACTTCACCTTAGAGACGCTAGAGGGGGGGCCTTCTGCGACAATCTGCCCTCCTAGTTCGCCTCCTTCGGGGCCTAGGTCAATCACCCAATCAGCACACTTGATGACGTCCAGATGATGCTCGATGATTATCACAGTATGGCCGTTCCTCCTGAGTCTGAGTAAAACCTCGATAAGCTGATGAACATCAGAAAGAGCCAGTCCAGTAGTTGGCTCGTCAAGGATATATATCGTATGCTTCCTTGCAGGTCTGTGGAGTTCAGTAGCTAATTTCACCCTCTGTGCCTCCCCTCCGGAGAGGGTGGTCGCTGGCTGGCCTAGTCGTATGTAACCTAGTCCAACATCATTGAGAGTTGCCACGATTCTGTGAATGCCTCTTTGGTTTTCGAAGAACGTGCATGCCTCCTGAACGGTCATTTGGAGCACATCATGTATCGTCTTTCCTTTCCACTCGACCTCGAGGGTCTCTCGGGTATACCTCTTTCCTTTACAGACGTCACAAGTTACCCAAACATCAGGGAGGAAGTTCATCTCTAGCTTGGTGGAGCCGGCACCCTGACAGGCCTCGCACCTGCCACCTCGAACATTGAATGAGAACTGGCCTGGCTCGTATCCCCTCTCCTTGGCTAGTGCGGTCGAGGAGAATAATTGCCTTATGTGCCCGAAAGCTTTCGTGTAGGTCGCAGGGTTGGATCTTGGGGTCCTCCCTATGGGTGACTGATCGATTACGATTACCTTGTCAATGTTCTCAACTCCATATACTGAATCATGAGCGCCTGGGGTCTCATCTGTACCTTGCAATTCCCTCTGAAGGACTGGTGCCAGAGTTCCCGTGACCAGTGAGGACTTCCCTGATCCCGAAACCCCCGTAACGGCAACCATGCACCCCAGTGGAATTTTGACGTCCAAGTCCTGGAGATTGTTCTGGCGGGCTCCCCTCACAACGAGCCACCTGTCTTCCATTGGCTCTGTCCTGTCTTCGGGGAGGGGTATGCCAGAACGTCCAGAGAGATAGGCCCCTGTGATACTATCGTCATTGGACAGTAGATCCTCAAAAGTTCCACTGACGACTATCTTTCCTCCCTCCTTGCCTGCTCCGGGGCCGATATCGACTATCCAATCTGCCTGCCTCAGTGTGGCTTCATCGTGTTCTACTACGATGAGAGTGTTACCTAGATCAGTAAGTTCCCTCAAGGTCTCCAGAAGTCTGCCATTGTCCCTTGGGTGCAGGCCAATACTTGGTTCATCCAAGACATACATCACACCAGTAAGTCTAGTCCCAATTTGAGTTGCAAGTCTAATTCTCTGGGACTCGCCCCCCGAGAGGGTGTTCGCCCTCCTGTCCAGAGTTAGGTAGTCAAGCCCTACAAGTGCGAGGAATCTAAGCCTCGCCTCAATTTCCTTAATTATTTCCGTTGCGATGAACATAGATCTTTCATCTAGTTTCTTCGCGGTTATCGACTCGGATGCAGGGGGGTCCCTGTCAAGTCGTTCCCATGTATCATCCAATCCTCCTATTCTCCAATATTGGACTGTAGCTAGGGCCTCCAATACGCTACAGCTTGAGATTCCAGGCAGAGTCGTGGAGCCTACGGTAACACCACTGACAGCCCTATTCAGCTTCCTTCCTTCACAGTCCGAACATGGTTCATCGGTCATGAATGAGGAGAGTCTTGATCTCGTTCTGTCTGAGGATGTATCCGTGTAGGTCCTCCTCAACCTCGAGAAGACTCCCTCCCAGGGCTTACTCATTCTGTAAGAAGCCCCCTTTTGGGAAGTAAACTGGAAGTTGATTGGGGTACTGCCCGATCCATTCAGCAAGATGTCTCTGTCATCCTCATCCAATTCTTGAAAGGGGACGTCTGTTGGTATCCCATAATGTTGACATGTCTGAATCATTTGGCTTCTGTACCAGCCTGACATCATCGATCTCCTGAATGGCCTGATACATCCCTCCTCGACCGTGGAGTTTCTATCTACAACCAAGTCATGTGAGAATCTCCTCTGGACTCCGAGGCCCTGACATGATGGGCAAGCACCCAGGGGGTTGTTGAAAGAGAAGACTCTAGGGCTCATTTCAGGTAGGAATGCGCCATGCTCGGGGCATGCGAATTCCTCTGAGTAAGGAACTATGGAACCCTCCTTGGTCTTGAACCTCTGCTCTTCAGAGTTATCGGTACCGGGCTTTGGTGCACTAACGCTCTCAACCGCTACTGACCCCCCTCCAAGCCTGAGGCCGGTCTCGATGGCCTCGGTTAGCCTTTGCCTGTTGGAGAGGTGGAGGAGCAGTCTGTCCAACCTTACGTCTATGTCGTGCCTAAGATTCTTCTCGAGCTCGGGGGGGTTCTCAAAGTCCGCTTCTCTCCCATTCACCTTTCCTGCTAGGAATCCCTGCTCGACGAACCCCTTAAACAGATCAGAGTGGGTCCCCTTTCTGTTTCTGACAGCTGGGCTCCAAATGGCGATTGCATGGCCCTCGAATCTCCAGAGTACGTCATCAACGATTTCTTGAACTGTCCTACGGGCAACTTCCCTCCCGCAATCGGGACAGTGTGGAAGGCCCACCCTTGCCCAGAGCAGTCTCATGTAATCCATTATCTCTGTCACCGTGGCAACGGTTGATCGGGGGTTATGGCTACCCTGCTTCTGATCTATGCTGATGGCTGGGGAGAGGCCTTCTATGCTGTCACAATCTGGCTTCTTCATCTGACCCAGGAACTGTCGGGCGTATGAGCTCAGGCTCTCGACATACCTCCTCTGCCCCTCTGCGTAGAGCGTATCGAATGCAAGGCTCGATTTGCCTGATCCTGAGACGCCAGATATAACGACAAACTTTCCTCTGGGAAGGCTCACATCGATGTTCCTGAGGTTGTGGGTTCTTGCCCCTTTCACCTCTATCCACTCATCGACCATAGTTCCCTTCTCCCCCCTTCTATCTCCCTGTACGGTCCTTTTAGTGGGTTGTCGTGAGAGAGGCCGTCCTTGAATTCATGTGTTCGGGGGGATTTTCCGAGGCTTGCTAATCTTCGGTGTAGAAGTAGTCGCTCGCATTAGTTCCCCTCCCAAGGCCGGCCCATGGGTCTTTCTTGGGGGATTTTTGACTTCTCGAGAGCCTTCTGCTAACCAGAATACCTGACAATGCGACGATCAATGTTCCCAACACAGCGTAGATTATGTCTATGTTATCCATGGTCTCCGCGTTGAGTATTGGTATATCATGGAGTGTTCGCGAGCTGTGTCAATTATCTGCTCCCACGCCTTCTTCTATCAGAAATTTCTCCGAGTATAACCAGGCCCGCATACCCTCCCACAATCAAAGTAATCGGCGGGAAGATGGTGTTTGCGAGAGGACCCAAAGAAATTGCTAGCAAATCACCTATGACAAGCCCTATACCCCCTGTGACAAATGGGATGCAGTGGTAAGCCCAATGTAGGTTCTCCGCAAATCTTTCCGTGATGTAACCACCTCATTCAGTGAGTACCAGCGCGTGGTCTTTCAGTTCGGAGAGCGTTACGATCTGGAGGGTCTCCTCGTGGGTAGACTCCAGTACAACGGGACAGGCCACCCCAACATCGACGGCGCTCTTCCAGGTACCAGCACAAACACACCACTTGTCCCCCGGGACGAGGCCGGGGAAGTTGTACTGGGGAGCTGGGGTAATCAGGTCGTTGCCTCTAGATCTGGCGAA
>CAXHBZ010000123.1:0-3767 GCA_964015215.1 uncultured Candidatus Poseidoniales archaeon
GCGCCTGTAGTGAAGGGGTTATCACAAGAGGTTTCCAACCTCTTGTCCCGGGTTCAAATCCCGGCGGGCGCACCACTTGAGGCTCCCCGGGTGAAGCATTGAAACGCTCCTCTCTCTGCGAGGCATCATGTCGGGTGAGAGTCACTCCAGTACGGAGAGAAAAATGGCTGTCACATCAATCAGTAAGGATAAATCTGACCTTCGTGAAGAAAGACAAGTCGTCGGGCGGAAGATCTGGAGGATTTTTCCATATGTGACAAGATACTGGCAGAGGGCACTCGGTGGACTCCTGGCCAATATGGGTGCGAGAGTTTTCGATTTGATCCCATTCATTGCTATCGGGATGGCGGCAGATTATTACAATCCTGATAATCCACAATTCACAAATTCCAGAGTGGAAAACTTCGTCACTATAGAGGCAATACCTGATTTGGGGCCAATAAGCTCAACCGAGCTGGGATTTGGACTGCTCATCTTTGCATCATTCGTTATATTAGCAATATTCCAAGGATTCAGCAATCAACTTTGGCAATCGATAGCTTACAAGGCGCAACATGACATTAGGATGGACGCTACCAAGTCCCTCCTGGCCATGGAAGCATCCTACTTCGAGACCCGGCAAACTGGAAATCTAATGTCTGTATTATCGGCTGATGTAGCACAGCTGGAGGATATAATATCAGATTCGAGCACAAGTATAATCAGGATATTCACCACTTTGTGCACTGCATTCGTTATCCTCTACTGGATGTCTCCACTACTTTGCATGATTTTGTTTGGGCCACTAATTATGATTGTTCCAATGGTCATTTGGTTCTCAACTAGGGTACAGCGAAAATATCGCAAACAGAGAGAAAGTACTGGAGGGATAATCGCCATCCTTGAGAATGTGCTGTCCGGAATCACCATTGTTCAGGCTTACAACGCGACCGGATTTGAGAGGGATAGAGTTGAAAGCCAGAGTGGCAATTACAGAGATCAGGCTGTCGAGGCCGCCTTCATCAGGAATAGGTTCATTCCGGGGTTCCATATTGTGGCTGGAATATCATTTGGCCTCTTGGTTTCTGCAGGAGGCTGGCTGATGAATTCAGGACAGATCAGCGTAGGGCAATTCGTAACATTCCTACTAATTTCCACAAGGATGACCATGCCACTATGGATACTTGGTATGCTATTGAATCAACTTCAGAAAGGTGAGGCCGCGTCTCGCAGAGTGTTCGCGGTTATCGATTTGGAACCTTCTATATTCGATAGAGAGGGTTCCGTACCGCTCCAAGAACATATCAAGAGCGTGTCATTCGAAGACGTCTCGTTTGCATACCCATCTTCGGGTTCGAATGTCCTCAATGGAATTAATCTGAATGCCTCATCGGGACAATTCCTGGGTGTGATGGGACACACTGGAGCTGGAAAAAGCACCATCCTAAAATTAATTGAAAGATTCTACGAGCCACAAACAGGCAGAGTCCTCATCAATGGTAAGGATATCAATGACTTCTCAATTGAATCAGTAAGGTCAAGGATTGGTTTCGTCTCGCAAGATCCATTCCTCTTTTACGGGACAATTAGAGATAACGTCTCTTATGCCAGAGACACTGAAGAGAGTGAGATATTGGATGCTTTGGAACTGGCTGGCGCCTCAGAGTTCATCTCCCAGCTACCTAATGGCCTGGATACGATGGTAGGAGATAGGGGGGTGATGATGTCTGGCGGACAGAGAGCTAGAATCAGTCTGGCGAGAGCATTGCTAAAGGATCCTGACCTTTTGATCCTAGATGAGGCCAGTGCAGCTCTCGATGCAGAGACCGAGAAGAGAATACAGCAATCACTATTTGATGGTTCCAGTGGCAAAAAGAAGCGAATCACCATTGCTGTAGCACACAGGCTGGCCACAATAAGAAACGCAGATGAAATAATTGCCATGGTCGACGGAACTATAGTCGAAAGAGGGAAGCACGAGGAATTACTGACCAATGAAAATGTATATGCATCTCAGTGGTCCATACAAACTGGGGAACTTGACTCATAGGTGAGCGATTGGAGAGTATAGAGTGGGTTGTGGTAGAGCCTGGCTCAACATACATAGGGTCCAGTAATCGGGCGGTTCTTTTTGGGGCTCCGGGACCTAGGCATGAAGTAGCCATTCAATACAGATATCAGATATCCGATAAAGCAATCAAACTCCTTGAAGCTACCTCCTTCATTGAATCAGGAGAGGCTGAAATATCCTCAGAGTCAGAATGGCAATTAGCATTTGACAGAGGCCTTATCCGAGAGGGTTCGGGAACTGAAGTGCTTCAAGATCGCCTGTCTTCTTCATATTGGGGGAAGATTTGCGACGGAAGAGCATTTATTCAGAAAGACTCCAATGTACTGGTCTGTAGGGAGTGGAGAGGGAAGGAGGCTACTGCAAGATACCTCCCTGAAAATTCTAATCTTGAAAAGATGGTAAGAATCGTTAGAAGAGAAACTGGAGAGCCCAATCCCCTGGCACCGAGATTGCCGACCAGTCCCCCAAGGACGACGGTCCTCATTGAAGAGGCATCAATAATACTCGTTCTTGGAGTCATCCCATCATTTTTGTGGGCCTTTTTCAATGCGAGTCCGGGGTACATCGATACTGGGTGGCCCGGACTTGTCCTCGGGGGGATAATTCTCGGGCTATTGACTGGTATAATCTGGAGACCAAAGCAACCAACATGGTGGTCCAAAGGTTCACAAATGTTCCCTAGGAGGTAGAAGCTCTGAACGAGGAAAACTCCAAACTCGTCTGGTCGTGCATACAGGATGCTGGTAACTGTCTTCGTGGTAAACTACCTCCTTCAAGAAACCACCCGGGCGGTAGAAACCCGTATGCACACGTGGCTATTTGTGTGAAGAATAAGTTCGGAAGGTCCTACAAGGAAATCCCAGATGAAATGCTTCAAGAAGTAATTGACTACATTGATTACCTGGTGGAAAACCCCATGTAGGCCTATCTGGTTCTATCATCTATTTGTAATCCAGAATGACCGGAGAAACCTCTCCATCTACCGCGGAGTACCCCCATTCCGTAATTCCAATGAAGTGTAAAGGTTACAATCGGAGATAGGAAAATCGTGAGCGCGTCTTTACTTGGGGAGTTTCCTTTGGCAGAACCATACCATGCGATCATGTTGTACAGAATTATTAGCGTGGGAAGGGTATGGGCACCAGCTCTTGGGAGTCCTAGGGGTACCGTAGAGAGGCCGATATCCCAAAATTCAGGCCATGCAATTCCCCCGTTGGATGCCCCCCAAATGAAGAAACCAAATGCTAGAAGCACAATCGGTGGGAACAATGCCACCATTGTATGAGTGAAATGGTGAAGTTCATTGTACCTTCTGCTGGCCAATGCCCGAACTAGCCCATAATTTGCAATCTGCTTCCTCACTCTGGAGAGATTTCTACGTCTGTGCCAAATTACTGACTCTCTATCTGTCCACAATTTGTGCCCGGATGCCCTTACCCTGTGATCCAGCAAAACGTCCTCTGCACCAATGGCTCCATCGTCAAAACCCCCGACCTCATTCAGCACGGACCTCCTATAGGCGGAATTAACCCCTGGAAGTTGGTTTACTTCTTCTAACTCCCCCGATCCCATCTTTCCATAGTTTGTTCCTGCTGTGAAAATTGCACTGCAGAAAGTAACATCAATCACCCTTTGCCACAATGTGGACTCATCCGGAGGGGCAAAATTGGGCCCACCTACTCCTGCCTGTCTCTTATACACATCTCCGAGCCCACGA
>CAXHBZ010000124.1:0-3717 GCA_964015215.1 uncultured Candidatus Poseidoniales archaeon
ACAAACCCCCCAAAAAATCAGATAATGTCAATAAGGAACTAATCGAAAAAATACTTGAATCTTCCACCACACCCGAAGGGACAATTACCATCAACTCCATCTCAAATTCAATCACAAAACACCGCATTTCAAAAATCACTCCCTATGAGGTAATCGAGATACTCGAAAAGTCATCAGTAGTGCTAAGAAACTCAGATGGGACGTGGACAGTTCTCCAGTAACGTTCATTCAAGAGATGCTCTCCCGGTAACTCGGGGCCCGTGGGTTAGTCTGGTCTATGCTAGATGCTTTGGGAGCATTTGACCCTGGTTCGAATCCAGGCGGGCCCACCACTATTACAATCTCTCGAGAGCCTCTATGTCAAATATCGATACAGCAACACTGATAGCGTCAGAGATGGTAAACCATCTTGCTTCTTCAATCTCGTCGTCTTTAGGTATTATCTCGACTCCCTCAAAATCTCCTCGACATTTGTAGGTAAATGAGATCCAGTTGATGCCATCTTCGTTGAAAATTTCCTCACGTATGTACGCGCCATCTCCTTTACCGTGTGGGACCCCTGTCTCTCCTTTAGGATCATCAATTTCTATCGAGATACCTAATTCCTCCATTGCCTCTCGGATGGCCGCTTCACGAGGGTGTTCCCCATAATCCACATAACCTCCGGGAAGCGTCCAACATCCAGTGAAGAAACCTCTCGAGACCTTAGCCATGAGGACTTGATTTTTATTATTCAGAATAACCACTTTACTCACGACTCTGTGAATTGTTCTATAGACTGATTCCCTTACAACTGGATGCACAGCATTATCGCTAATCACCGAATCTTTCCAAGCCCACTCTCCAGGCCAATCTACGAGGGGTTTACCATGGATAACGATGTGATCTTCCTGCCCGAGTCTGAATTTGTTTGTTCTAATTGCTTCCCACTGTATGTCAAAACTTTCTACCTCATCTCTGGTGGGGAGTCGAATACCTTCAGAATCCCGACTAACTTCTATTCTACCAGACTGTGGTATCGCTGGACCCACACCATTGTTGTCCACAAGCAACAACTTACCATCGGACTCTAGGTAAACATATTCTCCCATCAATACACCTAACTGTTTTCTAAGAGCTCCTTTACAGCTTCTCTCTCTTTTAGTAGCTCGGTCACATTTTCATCAATCTTTGACTGGGCGAACGAGTCGATTGGGAGGCCTTCAACAACCTCTATTTCGCCGCCCTCACATCTGCATGGGAAACTAAAAACGAGGCCCTCGGGAACTCCATACCAACCCTCTGAAGGTAATGCCATCGAGACAATTCTACCATCAGAACCTTGCCACCAATCATGCATGTGGTCGATGGCAGCAGAAGCGGCTGAGGCAGCAGATGAAGCTCCTCTTGCGACAATTATGGCCTTTCCACGAGTTGAAACTGTATCTAAAAATTTACTCGTCAGCCAATCTGAATCTATTACCTCAGTTACCATATTTCCATCAACCTTTGCAAACCGTGGATCTGGGTACATGGTGTTTGCATGATTTCCCCAGATGAACACATCATCAATTTTGGACGCAGGTACCCCTAAATAATCTGCAATTTGACCTACGGCTCGGTTTTGATCGAGGCGAGTCATAGCGGTAAATTGCCTCGATGGTATTCCTGGAGAATTAGCGTTTGCAATGAGGGCATTAGTATTGCACGGATTGCCTACGGTAATTACCCTGACATCCCTGGAAGCAACAGCGTCAATCGCTTTCCCCTGTCCTACAAATATGGGGCCATTGGCGGCTACTAAGTCCGCCCTATCCATATCCTTCGTCCTTGGTCTCGATCCGACTAGAAAAATAGCATCCGCACCTTTGAATGCAATATTGGGGTCATCGGTGCCTACTATATCATGAATCAACGGAAAAGCCGAATCTTTCAGCTCCATTATGACACCACTCAATCTCTGCATACCCTGTGGTATTTCCAAGAGCTGAAGAATTAGAGGTTGGTTCTTGCCGAAACAATCGCCACTTGCTATCCTCCATAAAAGAGCGTAGCCTATGTTTCCAGCGGCCCCTGTTACAGCAACACGAAGTGCTCCCCCGTTCCCATCATCGGTCGTGTTTACAGTTGCATTTTTCCTCGAATCTCCAGACACTATCTTCCCTCGTGCCCGCGACTGAGATTACGGTATTAGCACTTTGCAGGGGAGCTCTCCAATTCATTCCGACAATATCCTGTATCGACAATGAGAATATTGAGCCGACGGCTTCAATAAGCGCCCACATATCGGAAGTTCATCACTGGTCTTCGGACCAGAGAGGTGTAACATGAAACTCGGTGTCCTCAAAGAGCCTGATGGAGAGATGAGGGTACCAATTGTACCAAATTCAATACCCAAACTCATGAAAGCTGGCATTCAAGTGATTGTAGAGAATGGTGCTGGTGAACGTGCTAATCATCCAGATTCAGAATACGAAAATAAGGGGGCTATAATAGCCAATAGGGAAGAGGTATTGCAATGCGAGTCATTGATCACAATCAATGCCCCCAACCTAGGTGACATCACTAGCGGATGTACATTGATGTGCGTCGCAGATCCATTCAGGAACCCGGGTTTGGTTAAAGTGGCCATTTCATCGGGCATTACCTTGATCAGCATGGACATGATACCAAGGAGACTCTCGAGAGCTCAGTCCATGGACGTAAATTCTAGTCAGGATAATCTTTCAGGCTACAAAGCGGTATTGCTTGGGGCATCTCACGTTCCGAAAGGAATTCCAATGATGACCACCAGTGCAGGTACAGTTAAACCTGCTAAATTCGTAATAATGGGCAGTGGAGTTGCCGGGTTACAGGCGATTGCAACCGCAAAGAGAATGGGTGCGATAGTCTACGCGTCCGACGTCAGGAAGTCCGCCGCTGAACAGATAGAGTCCGTGGGCGGCAGGTTCATCGAGGTTGATGGAATGGATGACTTTGAGGACGAGTCAGGATATGCGAAACCGCTGACGCCTGAATTTATCCAGAAAGTTAACGATACGGTTTGCGAGGTAGCTAGTGACGCAGACGTCATCATAACCACAGCGAGGATTTTTGGTAGGCCGGCACCCATAACGATACCGGAAAGTGCTGTCAAGGACTTCAAGGCTGGTGCGGTAATTGTCGATATGAATGCTGATGTTGGCGGGAATTGCGAACTTACAACACCCGGAGAAATTATTACAACGCATGGAATTAAGATTATTGGAATAGAGAATCTAGCAGGTACTATCCCATCAACAGCAAGCATGCTTTACTCAAACAACCTAACTAACTTCGTAATTTCATTGATGGAAGATGGCATTCTAAATTTGGATCTTGAGGATGATATTCTAGTTGGTCCCCCCGAAGATTCTGACTTCTTTGTGGAGGGAATGGGAGGAGTTTTGATTTGTATGAACGGTGAGCTCCATCACAACCAGACAAGGCTTGGAGGTATCCTCTAATGTCATTGACCCTTACAGCCCTGATTGGGAGCATCACTGTTTTTGTCCTTGCGATATTCCTTGGATTTGAATTAATCAGTAAGGTACCACCAACCCTTCATACTCCATTGATGTCAGGAGCTAATGCTATATCGGGAATAACCATAGTTGGCGCTCTAATACTCTCAAATTCCACCTTCGAGGGAACGGACACATCATTAGCCGCCCTGCTTGCATTTTTAGCACTAATAATGGCCACAATTAATGTCGTTGG
>CAXHBZ010000125.1:0-3700 GCA_964015215.1 uncultured Candidatus Poseidoniales archaeon
GAGACAGATTCTCAAGGGCACAAGTTTCGACGAAGCTTCTCCTGACTCTAGGTCTTTGACAAAGGGGAAGGACGATGGTCAACATGGCCGTATTGTCTTGGATGGTTTCGGATTCGACAGAAATAAGACGACTAGAGATGAAATTCAGTGGAGATTGGATTCTGGTCAGACCATGGATCAAATAAGGGCTGATCTCGGCGAGGAAGAGTAATGCAGGACTCAATCAATGAATTCATCCAAGGTGTAGTTGATAGTAGCATATCGGATGATGCGATAGTAAGCTGGCTGAGAAATGTTTGTGAGCATGGGCTATCGAAACACGAAACGACGTTGCTCACGAAAGGGATGATGACGTCTGGTAAAACCATAAACTGGGGCTCCCAAGCTACATCCTTGGTGGATAAGCATTCAACTGGTGGTGTCGGAGATAAGGTTTCGATTCCTCTTGCTCCTGCATTGGTGGCATGCGGCATGAAGGTTCCAATGATTTCTGGAAGAGGGCTAGGGCATACAGGTGGAACTCTGGACAAATTGGAGTCTATTCCTGGATTCAAAACCGATTTAAGTATCGAAGAAATGCAATCACAGGTTATGGAAATCGGCTTGGCAATGGTAGGTCAGACTGAAGAGTTAGTCCCTGCCGACAAAAGGCTCTACGCTCTACGGGACGTGACAGGTACCATAGCGTCAGTCCCATTAATAACATCATCAATAATATCCAAGAAAGGCGCGGAGGGGCTATCTTCACTCGTATTGGATGTGAAATTCGGCAAAGGTGCTTTCATGGTTGATATCGAGAAGGCAAGGGACTTGGCACGCTCCATGGTAGAAACCTCCAAAGGATTAGGAATCTCAACAATTGCCATACTTTCAACGATGGATTCGCCGATAGGCAACAGTGTAGGAAACTCTGTTGAGATATTAGAGAGCGTTGAGACAATGTGTGGCAGGGGTCCCGACGATCTAGAGGAGTTGGTTTGTGTTTTGGGCGGTCTTCTTCTGGAATCTGAAGGCATCAGTCACGACTTCACTGATGGTGCCTCTATGATTCAAGACAGCCTGTACGATGGATCAGCATTTGAAAAATTCAAGCAAATGGTGTCTGCACAAGGGGGAGATACATCGATTCTTGAAACCGATGCTTCTTTATTGCACGGACTCGGACTTTTAGATAGTAAATTGAAATCGAGCACTATTCGGAGCGAAATGGAAGGTTGGATCTCGGACATTGATGCCATGCAAATTGCCGAAATATGCCTCGAAATCGGAGCAGGAAGAATTTCCAAGGAAGATGCCATAGACCATCAGGTCGGCATAATCCTGGATGTCCAGATAGGGGATTACGTTCATTTGGGAGATGACTTGGGGACTATCTATCATCGTGGGGACAGGGAGGAGGAAATTTCTCGCAGGCTCAGTTCCTCAATATCCATAACGAAGTCAAGGCCCATATTGAATTCTAGGATAGTCGAGGTCATAAAATGAGGTTGCGCCATATCGACAGGGTAAGAGCTGTGGCAGTATTGTGCATGGTTGAAGTCCACACGGCGGCAATTATCCCTCCCAGGGGCATGACTGTGGGCGACCCCGGTGCCTTCGTAGCCGCGGCCTTTGGCGGAATGGCCGCCCCTATGTTCGTGATGATATCTGGATGGGGGCTCCACAAAAGTGCTACACGCAGATCCTCTGGAAAGCAAATTACTGCGTCTGAGTGGGTTAGTTGGATTCTACCAAGGGTAACTATTCTGGCTTTTTGTCAGATATTGGTGAATTTACTTCTAAATATTGAGAGAGGAGGGAGGTTCGAATGGCAAACGCCGGGTGTATTGACACTACTCGCTTTTGCCGCCCTATTAGCACCAGTACTAGTCAGTCTGGGGGTCCGCAGCAGGGCATCTATCTTGCTGATAACGGCAGTGTCCCCGATGATCATTGGGGACGCATCGGGCTTAGATTGGACTTGGTGGGAAAGAATCTCATCACAGGGGGCTTCTGAGTGGATTGCTAGGCTCCTTTGGAATGGTACTTATCCTGTAATGCCTTGGATATTCTATGTTATACTAGGAACCCTAGTGCATGATACTTCAGAGAATCGCAAGATTCGAGATAGGTTCATTGCGATGGGGCTTGCAGTGACTTTAATCACTGTGGTATTCGCATTTTTGAGGGGCATTCCTTGGGCTCTCACTGAGGGCGATGCTGTCCTGACGTTCTTCCCGGCGAGTACTGCTTTTTTGGTGGTGTCAGGGACATTCGCACTTCTGGCGCATAGGATACTTGAAGGAAATGAGGCGAGGGGAGGTGAACCTTGGAAAGGGGATAGTCTGTCATTCCTAGAGCCACTCGGAAGGATTACCTTGACCGTTTATGTCGCTCACTTTGCGGTACTAGGGGTTCTCGCATTTGTCATGCAAGGACAGGCTCGCCTTGAGTTTCTCCCGGCATTCATCGCCACAATAGGGCACACTCTGATTTGGATTCCACTTGCGATATTGCATCAGCGACATTTCCCCAGTATTAGCTTTGAAGAGTTACTGCGCCGACTGGGCAATTAAACCATCAGTCCAGAAGATAGTCTGTTGTCCAGTTAATCGGGCCGAACCAAACTGAGCCCTCCTCATTCGAGGCCATTACTCTTCCATAGTAATTGCTACCGCAACAAGTTAGTCCAGAAATGGTTTGAGAGTGGTTGCCGACGATTGACCTGCCAAAACTAGTACTTCCTTCCCATCCGGATGTCTGGTTGCCCATGTCAGTCCTGCCATAGTAGAACATCAGGGTTGTATTGGTCCCATTATCATACGTCTCCCATGAAATTGTAGCAGAAGTGGCATCAGAGGGGTCGTTCGAGGAAATGTTTCTGATGATGGCTGGATAAACGAAGTACTCACCGCGCAAAGGGTCGTCGATCCAAACTGGGAGATGTTCCAGAGCGTCGAATGTCATATCAGTTAGTGGGAATCCCCACGCTTTGTGATATGGAGCTAAATTATACCCTGTAGAAACTGAAATGTAAATCACCCATTGGTTGAATTCTTCGATGTCCTCCCCAGGGACTTCATCATCTGAAAGGTTGTAGTAGGCTCCCAGAGCCTCAGTAATCGGGCCCCACCCCCATTCCTCTTTGATGATAAGGTATGTATCCAAGGCTGTCCATACGGACCAGTTTGAGATGTTAGAAGAATCTTCGAAATAGCTTCTCATACGTGATTCTCTCTGATCCAAGTTTATGGCTCGATGTCCTTCTATCCCGACTAATTCTTCCATAAGATACACGCTAGCGAAATTACAACTGGCCTCTGTTGTCCCCGGTAGAGTAGAGGGCATCCATTGGTGATTATGACCGAGTTCATGGAACATGCCCCAGTCCCCATTCTCAGACATATAAGAGACGTTTACCACTCCTGAGACACTGAGGTCATGAGCCATGAAAGGGTAGCCGGAATGCATCCATCCTGCTGAAATCTGAGCATCGAATACGGCCCTCTCCACCCTTGGCCATGGAAGAAAACCATAGAGTTCGTGCTCCATCCCCAAAGCTTCATCCCACCAATCCATCAGATCGTCGGGGTCATCTAGTTCCCTGATGTCGTTACTAGGCACGGTGAGGATAAACTGGTCACTTCCGATTTCTGCCCAAGGTGCTGGGTAACTGTCTCTTATACACATCTCCGAGCCCACGAGACGCTACAACATCTCG
>CAXHBZ010000126.1:0-3681 GCA_964015215.1 uncultured Candidatus Poseidoniales archaeon
CGGAGATGTGTATAAGAGACAGAATCAGTTCCTCAGGAGGGAGGAATGCCATTATGAGGCCTAGGCAAAAGATCGGATAACCGAATCTTGACCTTTTGAATGCGGGTCCCATTCTGGCCATAGAATAGCCTGAAACTAGGAGAGCCAAGGCAATCCACCATTGGAACCACCACCCCGTCACGAGCTTCCGAGACCAAAGGGATTATTGTTGATTTTGCAAATAATGAGGCGGACTCATCAATTTGATGGAGGGTTTTCTCTCGATAGACTTCATAAACAGGCCATCGGTCGCCGGCTTCGCTACTAGCCAATGAGGTGCAACAGATGGTAAAGATGCCAAGGAAGGTAAAGAGATACAGTCCTGCTGCTGGCAAGCACACCGAGCACACAGTGGAGCGTGTCAAGAAGAGGCGTGCTAGCGAGCTGAAATGGGGGCAGAGAAGATTCCGTAAAGTCACCTCTGGTTACAGAGGATTCCCGAGGCCTAAGCCATCAGGGGAAAAGCCTACCAAGAGAGTCAATTTGGTGTACAGATGTAGCGAGACGGGGAAGGCGCACTCTCCCAGAGGAAAGAGAGCTCGAAAATTTGAGCTAGTTGATAAGTGAGGATTAGAATGTCTGGTAAGTTTCTAAGAGTAAGTTGTCGGGACTGCGGGGCAGAATCGATTGTTTTTGATAGGGCGTCGACTGAGATAACTTGCTCGGTTTGTGGATCAACCTTGGCCACCCCGAAAGGTGGAAAGGCTGAACTCTCCGGAAGTACCGTTGTTGATGTCCTCGAGTGAAGGGGGCATCAGATGAGGGACAATGAGGAAGATTGGCCAGACGAGGGCGATCTTCTTATTTGCACTGTCAAAGACATAAAACAGAATGGTGCCTATCTAAGCCTAGATGGATACGATGGAAGAGAAGGATTCGTATTCGTTGGCGAAATTGCCGCGGGATGGGTTAGGAATATCAGGGCTCATGTCAGAGAAGGACAGAGAGTCGTAGCCAAGGTCATACAGGTCAAAAAGGACAGGAAAAGGGTTGAGCTTTCCTTAAAGAGTGTCTCTGAGGAGCGCAGGAGGGACACTGTACAGGCTTGGAAGAACGAAGAAAGAGCGAACCAGATCATGAGGGTTGCCTCTGAAAGAGTCGGATGGGACGAAGGTAAGAATTCGGAAATATCTAATTCAATGATCGAAGCTTTCGGTACTTTATACGGGGCTCTTGAAGAGTGCGCGATAAGTGAAAATGCATTGATCGATGCAGGATTTGAGGGTGATTGGACGTCTGTAGTTACATCTTTGGCAATGGAGAATATCATCCCTCCCTTCGTTGAAATTAGAGGGGTGTTCGAAATCCAAGTTTGGGGAGAAAAGGGAGTGTATGCGATAAGGGACGCACTGCTTGACGCAGAAGCATGCGTCGAGGGATTGGAAGAAGTAACTCTTACTTGTCATTATGATGGTGCGCCTAGCTATCGAGTGGATATTAGAGCCCCCGATTACCAAATGGCCGAGTCCTTGTGGGAATCTGCAGTTGAGGCAGTGAAGAAAAGTATGTCAACGGTGGATGGCTCACTATCAATAGACCGCTCTTGAGAGAGCGAACCTTACGCATGGTTCATTGACTAGTAGGCTCCGCTCACTCACGATAGACATGGTCAGAAGCAAACTACAGTATTGCAAGAACTGCGATTTGTATGGTCTCGGACCAGAATGCGATGCTTGTGGAGAAGCCATGGTTTCCTCTGCCCCACTAAAGTATTCTCCGGAGGACCCTCAGGGGAAAAGGAGGAGAGAGAGGGAGAATGCTGGCAGTGACAATTGGGTGAATTCGCTTCCTTCTCCCAATGAGGAGGCCGAAGGATGAACAGGAGCAGGGTACACTGGCTCGTAGGGGAAGGCCTTCCCGAGCATTCTGCAGTTCTGGAGGCCGTCCCAGGAGTTGGAAATGTAGGAAAAATACTAGTTGATTCCTTGGTTGAGAAACATCCCTCAAGAACACTCGGTTGGATTTTGAATCATGACTTTCCACCTCACTCTACATTCGACTCCAACGGACTGATGAGGCCCCCTCGTATGGAAATAAAATCTGTGATTTTACCAGACGGTCAAACGGTGATAGTAATTTGTGGGGAAATGCAACCCATGACATCACGTGGGCAGAATGAAGTTGCTGAGGAGATCCTGAAAATTTGTTCGGACTCCTCCACACCGATGCTAATGGTCTTAGCAGGGTTGGCATCTGGGGCTGAAGACAAGGGGATCCATGTAATCTGTGCTGAAGAGGATGTGAGGAGGAATCTAGAGGCCAATGACATACCTGTCAGCCAGGAAAGGCCAGAGGCTGGAATGATTGGAGTGGCTGGACTAATTGTCTCGATGTCCCCGCTTTTCAATGTGAAAACATTCGCTCTGGTCGCTGAAACTGTGGGCGCCACAACAGATGTACTGGCAGCAAGTAGGTTAGCCAATTGGATTGAGAATGGTTTGGATTTGCCTCTTGATTTGGATGTGGACTCCACAGAAGAAACAGCCAGGAAATTGTTAGAGGGCTACGAGGGTTCTATTTCTCTGGAAGATGCGATGGGATTAGAAGAGGGGCGTCAGACAACTGATTTCTATGTCTAGGTGATTGATGTGAGGTTACTTCTAGGAAGTGGGGGGGTAGGCACTGAAGATAGGAAATCGACATACAGGAGATTGATGAGTGAAAACTTCTCGGGTTGTGAAAGAGTAGCCTTCGTTCCATACGCATCCAACGATCATGACTTATACACCAAAAGAATGAATGATTTCTCTGGTGGCGAGATAGACCTAGTTGGAATACATCAGTTCGATGACCCGGCATCTGCATTGGAAGAATTTGATGGGATTTATGTCGGAGGAGGAAATACCTGGCTTCTTGTCAGGGAATTACATGAGCGTGGGCTGATAGGTCCGATAAGGAATTTCGTGATTAACGAAGGGAGGCCATACGCTGGTGTGAGTGCGGGGGCCAATGTTGCATGCCCGACAATGCAAACGACCAATGACATGCCAATCACAATGGTTCCATCGTATGAAACTCTTGGATTGGTGCCATTCCAAATTAATCCTCACTACTATCCTGGAGGGATTTGGTTTCGCGAATCCGAGGATGGGAATTTATCCAAGCACTATGGGGAAACAAGGGCGAGAAGAATTAGCGAGTTTCACGAGATGAACGACCACCCGGTAATCGGGTTGTACGAGGGATCGTACCTAAGAAGTGAGGAAGGGTATTTTCGACTAATAGGAAATAAGGCAGTTCTGATTAAGAAGGGATCTAAATTGGCCATTGTAGAGCCCGGCACGATTCTGACGGAGATGCTAACCCCCACTTGAAACGATGACCAATTCGATGGAGACATCATCATGGATCATAGAGGTATGGGGAATTATCGTATCCCCGATGACCGCTAGGACTGTCGAGTGAGCTATTCCTAGTTTATCAAGCACGTATCCTACCGAGATTGGAACATCCGAATCGACAGAAAACAAATCATCGCCACTCTTGACCTCGATATTCATGTACCCTACGAACCCAGTCACCCTTATCTCTGATTCGCTGGTGGGCGAGGTATTGCCGAGATCGCATAGCCCGGTATTGCGGTGGATTCGAAATCCACTGTCCATTGGACGCGGGGGTTCAAATCCCTCTCTCGGCGCCATC
>CAXHBZ010000127.1:0-3626 GCA_964015215.1 uncultured Candidatus Poseidoniales archaeon
CCGTTATGTCGTCGGCAGCGTCAGATGTGTATAAGAGACAGCCTTAGAGCCTTCCCCGTTCTTGGGTCTCTGGCAATATATTCCCTTGCCATGGCTCTCAGCCCCCGCACCCCGTGGTCATTATTCAACTGAGTGACTTAACGTGCGTATGCAAAGCCATATTCGTAAATCACTTTGTCGAGTTCCATGGTCGATGACGCAGAGGAGGTCGAAAGACTCATTCATGCGACATTTGCAAACTCCAGGTCTGGCCTCCTCACCGAACAAGAGGTCGTTAGAATTTGGTCTTTAGATATGCATTGGTTGAGTCCAGAATCATCTTCGAAAATAATTGAATCATTGTGTCAGAGCGGTTGGTTGATTAGATCGAAAGAATCACTCTCTCCGGATTCAAGGATACCAACTAATCCTCCTCCATTGGGATGGTCCCCCATGGTCAGGAGATTGACCAGTCCTCCTTTGTTTGTCCCAAAATCCCATCAGATGGGTAAACCTGAGGATAAGGGTAAAACTAGTGAATCACAAATCATACTATCCGGAAATCAGGATTATCCTCCTGATTGGGCCGAAGCAAGCATAAAGCCGATGATATCATGGATTTCCAAGGAGTCTGGTCTATCCCAAAAAGAGGTAGTTCGAAGAGCCCAGAGAAAAAGAAGAGCACTGGGGCCGGTTACTCTTTGGTTTTCCTTGTCGCTTGTGGCTAGAGAGCAAGGACTTGAAATGAGCGCGATAATGGAATTAATCGGGGAGCCCGAATAGATTAGTTGGATGTTCTTACTTCTGCCGCTAAAAGCACAGGAAGGACAATCAGTGAGAGAATTAGCGAGAAGGCCACAGCAATGGAGCTGACTACTCCGAAGTCACTAATCACTGGTATAGGGGATAACATTAGTACTAAGAATCCGCAAATCGTTGTCCCTGCCGACATTAGAAGAGCTGTGCCAGTAGTGGCATACATCTCCCTCATTGATTCCCAAACTCCCATCCCTGACCCCCTATTTTTCTCAAATCTCCTCCAAACATGTATGGAATAGTCTATGCCCAAGCCAATAGTCAATGCGGTAATCATAATTGTAAGAACATTCCAATTGAGCCCCAACATGGCCATTGAGCCAACCACCCATGCGCCCGCGAGACCGACAGGTAAGATGACCACTAACGACTGACCTAACCTCCTAGTCAGGAGGAATAAAACGAATATGGATACAAGTAGGCTGATTCCTGTGGACTCTATTTGAGATACAATAAGCCCCGATAGAATGCCATCTATCATAACAACATCTCCGCTTGCATATGCTCTGCAATCAACCACATCACTACTCTCAATTAGTGAGGCTTGTTGCTTGAAAACCTCAGACACTCTCGCCGAGTCTTCACTAGTCTTGGCGATCACATCAACACTCATTTTCAGGTACAGTATCCCCGTGTTGTCGTCAGTAAGTGCTACATGACCGGAAATTCTCTCTGCCCAGGTTTCCCCCCTCAATGGATCCCCAACAGACCGATTATTCAGTAGGGACCCAATTGCAGAAGTCAAGTCCCCTTCGGAAAAACCATCAGATACACCAAGCTCACCATCGTATATTGCCAGGTGATAAGCATTTCCGAATGACTCGTCAGCATCGACAGCATCCCTCAGAATCGGGTAAAGACCATCGTATGACGGCCTATCTGAAGAGGTACTGGTGGGATTTACGACTTCAGGGATTCCTGAAATTCTAGTATCTAAGAAATCCAAAGCCCTCAGTAAATCAGATTCACCCGAGATGCTGTCTTCACCTGCCATGGGTTCCATGATAATGTCGACAGACTTCCAAGCCGCCGCATCATATGAGCCGTAGATGTCTTGGCGCACTTCCATGACCTCCATCTCATCTTCCGATAGGAAATCAGTCAACTCAAAGCTTGTATCAAGCTCCATTACGGCTATAGAGACTGACCCAGTTGTAACCGCTGCAACAGCCAGCATGACCCATACGGCATTTTTTCTTTGGAATTCTGTGGTCACCGAAGCTAGCTTATCGAATTGAAGGCCGGCAGATGTCCCGTTTCCTATTCCCTTCTCGGCTACGACATGAACTGCCCCCACGGTAATGGTACTTGCGATAAATGCCGAAACAACTCCTAGTGCTAGAGTAGCTCCGAATGTCCTTAGCGGCGGTAGTGGGGAGAATGAATTGGACATGAATGCAAAGACTGTCGTAACCACGGCCAGCATCAAGGCCACCCTTATTGAGTCAAATGATTGGACCCACGCCTCTGCAGCTGATTTGGAGGATGAACGGGCCTTTTCATATCCCCTTTGAAGATGTATGGAGTAATCTATGCCAAGCCCCAAAACTACTGGTGCAACTGCAACTTCCAGAATTGAAAATTTCATTCCTAGGAGAGTGATTGTCCCATATGTCCAAATCAATGCCGCTGAAAGACTCAGCAGAGGAGCAGCCACCATTATTGCAGATCGGAAGGCTAGTGCCAGGACAGCTACAACCACAGCTATAGAAATCACGAACAACCAAATCATTTCATCCAGAGTTTTGTCATTGATATCGCTGCTTATCAAATCATCAGATATCACTCCGTAATTCAGTCCCTCACTGCCACTTTCTCTTAATAGGGACCTGATCTCCTGTGCCACCTCCTCTCTTTCATTTCTGTCTAGTTCGCCGTTCAACTCGATTACCCAAAGGGTGCTGGATGCAGTAGGTGTGGGGTCCCCGCTACCATCCTCTAGCCATTCACAGACCTGTTCGAACTCGAAGTCTGTGTGTAACATAGCGGAGGCAGCAAAGGTAGCAGTTGCAAGAACCCGCTCGTCGGCTGATGCTTCTATGCAGTCTTCTCCGTCTGCCAGTATTGAGTCAAAAATCCCGCTCCATTCTGAAAAATCGGAAATTCTCCGTGAATCGTTTGCCCTCTCGTCAATTGAACGCTGAATCGCATCCGCCGCATTGATGTGAGACATTATACTGTCAACGGGTACTGTTGAATCTATGGACTCCATGTCATTCAGCAAACCGGAGAGATAGTGTAATTCCAGTATATTTTCACCAGGCCCTGCAGAGACGTGGATGTACACCCTGTGGCCAGTAGGTGTAATTTTACTGTCGACTCTCTGCATAGCGTCCTCCGACTCGCTATCGGGCGAAAATGATTCCAAATCAGTGGTGAATGCCGGAAGGGGTACAATCACGCTCATCATCAGAGCAGTCAGAAGTATGCTGATAATTAGAGACGGGAGGGCCATGGCCTCGAACACAGTGGCCAATCTTGCCTTGCCATCTGGTTGTCCCATGTGTGAGAGCCAAACCGGTTCATCGTTTAACTTAGGCCACTGCAGGCCTCCCGATGGCGACAAACATAGGAAAGCCCTCAAAAGGGGGCCACGGTTCGGCTATCTGTCCATGTCAATAAAAATACTAATGAACGAAGGCCGTGAGCTCCGACTTAGGATTACGGGGGAGACACATACCACGCTTCAGTTGTTCCGCTCAAGGCTAAATGAGAGTCCAAATGTCGAATATGCGAACTTCTTTCAAAAGCACCCAGACCTAGACGAACCGGAACTATATGTCCGAGCCGTCAAGGGTAAGAAGGCAGAGAAGGTATTCCGAGACCTGTGT
>CAXHBZ010000128.1:0-3559 GCA_964015215.1 uncultured Candidatus Poseidoniales archaeon
GGATTACATTCGCGTCCCCAGATACTTCCCATCCGGAAGGTAGACTCAATACCATGAAAGATATTGAACTTGGTGAGTTGCCTTTGTTCTCAACCAGGGCCAATGGATAACCGCCTTCTTGACTTACAACCCATTCTCCATGCCCAGTCAGAGCGAAATCCTGAGTCGCGGAGACTCTGAGTGGGAAAACAATCTCAGACAAACCCGTAGAGTCCCCTTCTCTGATTCTAAGCGTCAACTCCACAGCCCTGCCATGGACAGCATCATCTGGTGGGGTGATATTGAGGAGTAGAGGCGCGCTTTCGCCCGGGTCGATTATGGGTAAGTCTGCAATGTCCCCAATCTGCCAGCCACTCTCTCCCGACACGAACATGGAAATGTAAGGGCGCGAGGGGGAATTTCCAGTCTGCACCACAGAGAGTAAAATTTCTGAACCTTCGGGATCAACCTCTAGGCTCGCCTGGTTTACAATGGCGTTCCACGAGGGTACGTGACCTGACTCGACTGAAAATGAGAACGTAGAAATCTCCTGCCCACGCGCAGTGGCCGATACAGTGACTTCGACCACCGAACCACTCCAAGCATCATCAGGGATTCCGGCGCCAATTTCCAAAATTTCGCTCTCGTTGACTCCGACGTTAGTCACCGAGTCTCCATACGAACTCCAACCAGTGGAAGAATCACCCACCTCCAGAGTGGTCGAAATGGTCGTAGTTAGTTCCAAATCATCATCAAGATTTCCAAGATTGGTGACTACGACGTTCATCTTGAATACATCCCCGGGGTCAGCCGTGACCATTGCTCCATTACCCCCATTTTCACCACTCTCAGTTACAAAATAAGGGTAGATGTCCCATTGATGTTCTTGCCGAGCTTCTAATACAATTTCCACTTGTGAGCTGATATCATCGTCCCCCATCGATTGCATCTCAAATAGAATCCTAACGGGGACCCTTGCAGGGGTTTCTTCAGGGAGTGTAACTGTAATGGGGACAGTAGTGAGACTTCCAGCGGATAATGATACAAAGTCTCTTGAAAAGGACACAGTTATTCCCGGATCTTCAGAAATATTTTGGTCATAGACCAATGAATAACTAAGTCCGTAAGAATCCTCCCCATTTCCTGGGTTCTCTAGCCTTAATATAACTAGGGCCTCTTCATTGACATCCACCAACAGTGGCTGATCCGAGGGGGAAGTAGCTATCATTGATGACCTATAAATCTGTAGAACCTCAAGTGAAAGCCTCAAGATGTGGTCCGATGACTCATTACTTGACTCTTCGAAGTAATGGAACGCAGGAGCGGCGTTATCAGGAAGATTCAGCCCCAATATCCCCTCGCCATTCCCATCTGAAACATTCATGCTAACAAAATCCCCGTTTATTGACAAATCCCCAGATGCTGACCATATCCAGCCAGTTTTTGCCATTCCAGCAGAGGAAAGGGACCATGTTAGGGTGTCTGATCCAGAGGGCATGTCAGCCTCTATTTCCCATTGTAGATTTGTCGTAGGAACACTTCGAATGTGACTTCTGCTGATCACCCCTGATGCAATAAACGTCAAGTCAACTGTCTGACAAGAATCGTCCCCGTCAACACACATAGTTAGGGCCGTATCGACAGAATCTCCAATTGAAACAGCTTGTTGATTCTGGTTGGTAAGTGGAACCTCTAAGTATGCCTCCAGGACTAGTTTCTCTCCAGGTTCCAGCACCAATGCAAACCTCTCATGACCATTTTCGTCGAATAGCCTTAGGTTGCTCCCCCAAAGGGTGTTATCCCAATCCATGGAAATCTGATTCTCCGCCGCATTCCCTATATTTTCCACCACCATCCAGGCTCTGGCGAAATCACCAATCAAGCCGTATCCCGTACTGAATGATGCACCTTCTGGGCCCCTTATCGATAGGCCCCTAGTCCTATTGGCTTCAATAGGGATTATTGATGAAACAGTAACATTTTCATCACTGTCCAATGTCATCCTGAGAGTGAGGAAACCAGAGTCAGAGCCCAGCGCATCTTCGGGTGCACTAACTTCGATTATAGGAGACCATGTTTCCCCCACAGGAATCTCAATATTTTCAATTCCCCCCATCGAAACATCTGACCATGTCCATCCAGATGGCAATTCCGAGTCATCAATTTGAAGAGACCAAATACCAGAAAGTCGCCCAGTGGACCTTATTGTCGGCTGTATTATTTCGTCTCCTCCGGGGGCGACTCTGACAGGCTCGGAAGAGGTTTCAAAGGTAACATTGTATGTTGGAATTATAGACAGGACCTTCGAGAAGACGTCATTATCAGTCCGCGTTTGACTTATGTTGCCGAATGGGTCAATCTCCAAAGTGAAGTCATGGTCGCCCAATGATCCTGACCATTCAACGGAAAAAGACTCGAAAGACCCAGTTCCTGAGGGAGAAACTGGTTGCAATGAACTGAATCGGTGCCTACCTATTTCTACACCGTCTGCGTAAAGTACAGCATCTACATCAGAATTTGGACTGGATGTTCCGCAGTTCTCAACGAAAGCGGTAATTTGCACATCCTGGCCCGGATTTGGTGATGTCGGGTCAAATTCAATCCCCCTCCCATCTAGTAAGGGCCTAATATCAGCTTTTTCAAGAGAGACCACGGTTCCACCAACAACAACATCCAGTGCTCCATCGCCATCGATATCAGCCAATGAGGGGGATGACCAAGTCCTTTGATTCAATTCTAGGTCGCTGGACCATTCCGTGCTAATTCCGGAACCCGTGCCCTCAGATCCGTCGAATGCCCACAAAGATCTCCCAAATGCAACCAGTAACTCAGGCTCTCCCGTTCCTTCGATATCCATCCAAACCGGTTGTGAAACTGCTATCTCATCATTAGGGGTGCCACTGCTTTGTTCCAAATCTCTGTGCCAAGCCTCGTCTGGACTCGTGGTATCGATATCATCCACGCACCCAGCTATTCCATGCCTAGCTGTGGTCGTCTGCCACCACGTTACCCAGCACATTCGGTCATGGTCTCCATCCCCATCTGTGTCGATTGGTAATGGAGGGGAATCTGCGTAGCCATTAGGTGCTGTGTAAGACCACTTCTCTGACCCATTTGAAACCTCTATCCCCCTGTATTCAGCGCCGTCCAATGTACCCGATGAGTCACTATCAGTGGGGATGGTCACTATAATCTCCGGATTATCATCACTATCCAGATTTGCGACGATTGGACCGGGAAGCCTGATGTGGGGTACATTCGAATCCCCATCTAAATTTCCAAGTGATTTACCGTCCCAACTTGGGTCTCCACTGGAAGAATCAAGTTTCCAGAGCCACATAGCACCGTTCGTGGACTCCGTGGTCGTTAGCATCACATAAGCTGTGTTCTCATCAGTCTGTACGAAAACTGGATCAGACCCATGGCTTCCATATCCAAGACTTTTGTCCCATAATTTCGAGGGGGCCCCAGATGAGGGAAGTGAGATCGCCACGACCTGTGGAGAATTATCAGACTCCCTTATTGCAGATACAACCAGCTCCGCATCGCCATCTAGATCTAAGTCAGCCAGCAAAGGCTG